>JBDLJM010000001.1 GCA_039714315.1 Bacteroidota bacterium
CGCCGAAATATTTAACGCCCCGGATAGCAGCGATAGCTTTTGCTTGCTGTGATACGCGAACAAAGTTTTGTGGCGGCTTTTGCGATAGCGAAAGACCCCACAGAACTATTGTGAGCTGTCACAGCAAGCAAAACTAAAAGCGAAGAGCCGGAAAAGGCGCATAAAATTCATTAAATACACACATGGAAAACTTTGATTAAATATAGTTTTTAAGTTTTCTTGAATAATTCTATCATAAATATACCTTTGTATTGTATTAATATTACCAAAGTGTTATTGCTATTTTAACTTTGGTATAGTAACCTATTTTATATGAAGGTCGGTATTTTTGGGCAAACTCTAAGTGATAAGACAAAAGTTTACGCACGGAAACTTATTGAGTCATTAGAAAAGTATGAAGTGGAAATAATAGTTGAAGCAAATTTCAATAAGTTACTGCTTGATCTGGAGGTGATAAATTCCGAACTGGAATCTTTTACAGAGGATGCCGGGTTAGATTCTACTGTCGATCTGATGTTTACATTGGGTGGTGACGGTACAATATTGCGGGTTATTAGATATATAAAGGATGTTGAAATTCCGATTGTAGGTATAAATACCGGCAGGTTAGGCTTTATGGCAAATATTTCGAAAGAGGATATAGAAAATAAAGTAGATGCCATTATAAAAGGAGATTATAAAGTAGAAGATCGCAGTCTTCTGGAATTGAGTACTTCTGATAAGGTAGAAGGGTTGTTGTTTAATTTTGCACTAAACGAAATAGCCATAAACCGAAAAGAAACTACTTCAATGGTAACGGTTGACGCCTTTCTGGATGGTGAATTTCTTAATTCTTATTGGGGGGACGGAATTTTAATTGCGACCCCAACCGGTTCAACCGGATACTCATTAAGTTGTGGGGGGCCTATAATAATGCCGGGATCAAATAATCTTGTAATTACACCAATAGCACCACATAATTTATATGCAAGACCTTTCGTTATACCAGACCATACCGAAATAGAACTTCAAATTACGGGTAGAGCCGAAAGTTATTTGTTGACCTTAGATTCAACGGCTATTACTGTTCCGCATGGTATAAAGCTAAGAGTAAAAAAATCGGACGTTGCTGTTAAGATGGTTCGTTTCGAAGAATTAAGGTTTTTAAAAACGCTTCGAAAGAAAATGTTGTGGGGCGAAGATTATAGAAATGAATAACAGTTAACTTGTACAGGTTTAATATGTTAGGCTTTAATTGTTTCGTATAGTTGCCCTTTTCTTTGTACAAGTCATATTTGTTGATTGCTGCATCACAATAATCTACTTCCTTCGGTGTTATATAAAGTATCTGTTTATCTTTTATAGGATGAATAAATATTTATATTTGCAGGGTTTAAACAGAAAGATATATAGTCTCCAATTTTTTAAGTATTTAAGTAAAGAATTAATATATGAAGAGGACAATATTGCTTTTGGTATTGATGACACTTTTTAAAGTTTCATATTCCCAACGTTATGAAATCGGTGTTTTTGCCGGTGGAAATAATGTGATAGGAGATATTGGGAGTGATTATTATGTTAATCCGAACGGTATAACCGGAGGGGGGCTTTTTAAATGGAATGTAAACCCAAGGTTGGCTTTGCGGGCTAATATATTTTATTCTATATCAACAGGTAATTACATTGATTCGAACTATCCATATGATAGTTATAGTGATGAGTTTGCCGGTGATGGAGAAAGGTTTGAAAATCATATAGGTAATGGTGAGATTTTGGCCGAGTGGAATTTTTTGGAGTATGACTTAAGGACTGCCAAAAACCATACACCGTATATGTTTCTTGGAATAGGAGGATTGATTTTCGATGGTAGTTCATCAGGAAGAACAATACAAATTCCTTTTGGAGTTGGATATAAGTATGCTCTTTCGTATAAATGGGTTTTGGGGGCTGATTTAGGGTTTAGATATACATTTACAAATAATCTGGATGCCTCGGAAATTAAGTCTGTTGGAAATCTTAATTCGAATGATTGGTTTACAACATTAGGACTTACATTGACCTATGTTTTTGGAAGGGATCCATGTTGCCTGGGGCAATAGTTGGAGGTGGAGATTAGAAGATTTTAATAATGGATTTGATAGATAATATAGATAAAAATAATGTTCCAAAGCATATTGCCATAATAATGGATGGTAATGGCAGATGGGCAAAGAAGCAGGGGAAACTTCGTGTATTCGGACATCGTAATGGTGTTAAAGCCGTACGGGAAGCAGTTGAAGGAGCTGCTGAAATAGGTGTTGAATACCTTACTCTTTACGCTTTTTCTACCGAAAATTGGAATAGACCCAAGTTAGAGGTTGAGGCTTTAATGTCTCTGTTATTAAGCTCATTGAAAGATGAACTGGAAACTCTGACTAAAAATAATATCAGACTAAAAGTTATTGGGGATATAACAAAACTTCCATTAAAGAATCAAAAAGAGTTAGAGAGTGTTGTTGAGAAAACTAAAAACAACAACAGAATGACTTTGACTTTGGCTTTGAGCTACAGCTCTAAAGTTGAGATTATTGATGCAGTTAAGGCGATATCTCAAAAAGTAAAAGATGGAAAGTTGAAATCGTCAGAAATTGATGAAGGAATATTTAGCGATCATTTGTATACTTCTGGAGCACCCGATGTAGATTTGGTGATTCGCACAAGTGGCGAAAGTAGAATTTCAAATTTTTTACTATGGCAAATCGCATATGCAGAGTTATTCTTTCTGGATATTTTATGGCCTGATTTTAGAAAAAAAGATTTATATAACTCTATTTTAGATTATCAGAATAGGGAAAGAAGATTTGGAAAAACAAGCGAACAATTATAATTATAAGATTTTATAGAGATTAAAATCAATTGAAAGAAAGAGAAATTGAGATTTTAGTTTCTAACGATTTAGAATATATAACCACATGAAGAACCACATTTTACTCTACACTATCCTGTTATTATTTTCAGTAAATGTTTTTGGTCAGCTAAATATTAAAGAAGCTACATACGGAAACGAGCAAAAGTTTACTCTTGGAGGTATAACAGTTAAAGGTGCTTACCGATACGATCCTCAAACAATAGTTATGTTTACAGGGTTGAAAAAGGGAGCTAAAGTAGAGATACCGGGCGAAGAGATTTCTAATGCCATTAAAAAACTTTGGAAACAGCACTTGTTTAGTGATATTAACTTCGAAGTAGAAAAGATTGATGGGGATGTTATTTATTTAACATTAAATCTGGTAGAGGTTCCCAACCTGTCAAAAGTTAATATTACCGGGCTTAGCCGATCAAAAACTGAAGATATTGTAAAGGAGGCAAAGCTTACCAGAGGAAAAATGGTTACTGAAGACCTTATTATCAATACGCAAAACTACATAACCGGAAAATTTGTAGATAAAGGTTACCTTGAAACCAAAGTAACTATTAAAACAAAGAAAGATACCGCAGAGGCTAATGCCGTTTTTATGAACATTTTTGTAGATACCGGTGATAAAGTGAAAATCGATGATATCATTTTTATTGGAAATGATAATATTCCTGATTCTAAATTGCGTGGTGCAATGAAAGAGACTAAGCGTAAAAGTTTGTGGAATATTTTTAAGACATCCAAATATATAGAAGATGATTATGAGGCTGATTTGGATCTTGTAGTAGAGTACTATAAGGAGAGAGGGTATCGCGATGCAAGAGTTACAGGCGATTCAATAGCTATAGTGCCTGATAACAACAGAATTGCTTTGTATATAAATGTTGACGAAGGTAATGTATACAGGTTTGGTGAAATTAAATTCGTTGGTAATAGTAAGTTTACTACACAGCAATTAGAAAGTATTTTAACAATTAAAGAAGGGGATGTTTATAATGGCTCTCTTTTGGATCAGAAAATAGGTGCGGATCAAAACAATGCAGATGTGCGTTCGGCTTATATGGATAGCGGATATTTGTTTGCACAGGTTAATCCTGTAGAGGTTGGAGTGAATAATGATTCTATCGATCTGGAAATTAGAATTCATGAAGGTAAACCTGCGCATATAAATAAGATATTCGTAAAAGGGAATACCCGTACTAATGATCATGTAATATATCGTGAGATCAGAACAAAGCCCGGGCAGTTGTTCTCTAAATCTGAATTGATGAGAACTTACAGGGAACTTGCTCAGTTGCAGTTCTTCGATCCTGAAGCTATTGGAGTCGATCCTATACCTCATCCCGAAACAAATACTGTAGATATAAAATATACACTTCAGGAGAAATCAACCAGTCAGATTGAGCTCCAGGGTGGTTGGGGTGGAGGACAATTCATCGGAACTGTTGGGTTGTCGTTTAACAATTTTTCACTGAGAAATTTATTTAATGCCGAAGCATGGCATCCGCTTCCAACCGGTGACGGGCAAAGACTGTCTTTAAGAGCACAGGCTTCTTTCAATTATCAGAGTTATAGTTTCTCATTTACTGAGCCTTGGTGGGGTGGACGTCGTCCAATATCGTTATCAACAAGTTTCTACCATTCGCGTCAGTTTAATTATAACTATCTGACTTATGATGTTGATAAAAGTCAGATCTTAGCAATTACCGGGGCTAGTATAGGTATTACAAAACGTCTGTCATGGCCTGATGATTATTTTACTCTATCACAGGTGTTATCATTGCAACGCTATGATCTAACAAATTATCAGTGGTATTTGTTCGATTTTCAAAATGGTAACTCTAATAATGTTAGTTACGAGGTTACATTGGGTAGAAACTCTTCAGGTCCTAATCCAATTTACCCTATTAGAGGATCTAATTTCTCTGCTTCTTTGAAGTTAACTCCTCCTTTCTCTGCAATTTCAGGAAGAGATTTTACAGGAGAACCTGATAAGGTTAAGTTTAAGTGGTTGGAGTATTATAAAGTTAAATTCTCAGGAGACTGGTATACTGATCTTTGGAATGAAAAACTTGTATTAAGAACTTATGCTGCCTTTGGATTTATTGGAGCTTATAACGAAACCATTGGAGCACCACCTTTCGAGAGATTTTATGTTGGAGGTGATGGTATGGCCAATTTTACTATGGACGGTCGTGAAGTTATTGCTTTAAGAGGTTATGCTAATAATTCACTTTCTCCAAATAACGGAGGAGTGTTGTATAATAAGTTTACGATGGAACTTCGTTTTCCTATTACCCTTAATCCAAGTTCGAGTATCTACGCACTTGGTTTTGCCGAGGCAGGTGGTTCATGGGATGGATTCTCAAATGTTTCTCCATTCGAACTTAGAAGATCAGCAGGTGTAGGACTTAGAATTTTCATGCCTATGTTTGGTATGTTGGGTGTTGATTTCGGTTATGGATTCGATCCTTCCGGATTCCAACTTGATCTGGGGGTTCCAGAAGCGTCAGGATGGCAAACGCACTTTATCATAGGGCAACAATTTTAAACTATAAAATAAATTTTTAACATAGTTTTATTTAAATTGCGATTAAATAATTAGATAATATCTTATGACAGCAAGAAAAATTATTATCCTATTATCCTTTGTTTTTATTGGATTATCGGCCAATGCACAACGTTGGGCTTATGTGGATACAGAATATATTTTGCAAAAGTTACCTAAATATCGCGAAGCTCAAAGTCAGTTAGACAAGATGGCCCGTGATTGGCAAAAAGAAATAGATGCAGAAGTTCGTACCTTAAATAAATTAAAGATTAGTCTGGAGAACGAACGTGTTTTGCTTACAAAAGACCTTATCGAGGAAAGAGAAACCCAAATTGATGAAAAGGTACGGGAGATTGAAAAATTGCAGCAAAAAAGATTTGGGGCAGAGGGAGATTTGATAACTCAGCGAAAGCAATTGGTAAAGCCTATACAGGATCAGGTGTTTAATGCTGTTCAAAGCATAGCTAAAAAGAAACGTTATGATGCTGTGTTCGATAAGTCCAGCGACCTGATAATGTTATATTACAATAAGAAGTACGATATTAGTGATAAAGTTCTTGAGGTAATAAAGGGTATGTAATCATTTTAAACGGTCCTAAGGGGATATTTTTAATAGTTAAAAAGTATTTTTTTTTGATCTTTTTTCTACATGCCTGTCTGTTATAATCTAAAGACTGTTTAATGTAAAGTAAATTAAACTGTGAAAAAAAATGTTGTAAAGTATATTTCAATTGTGATATTGGTCTTTGCATTTAATTTTATAAATGCTCAAACTAATTTTGGATATATAAATACTGATCTCGTTTTATCTCAAATGACCGAGACAAAAGAGGTAGGTGATAGGTTGCAAATGCTTGGTGAGTCATACGATCAGGAGTTTAAAACTATTTACGAGGAGTACGATGCAAAGAAAAAAAAGTATGAATCTGAAGCATCGACAATTAGTGAATCAATAAATAGGGTTAGAGCTCAGGAACTGTTGAGTTTGGAGGAAGGTATGCAGCAGTTTCGACAGAATGCTTCTAACGATATGTCGCTAAAACAAAGGGAGTTTATGGCTCCTGTTATCGAAAAAATGAATAGAGCTATTGAAGAGGTGGCTAAATCAAAAAATATTGATTTTGTATTTGATACTTCACAGAGAAATCTTGCCTATTCAAATGAGGTATATAATTTAATTTCTGCCGTCAAAGAAAAATTAGGTATTAAATAAAATTTCGAAAAATTTCATTAAAAAAAATTTAAGCAATTCAAAACATCTTTTATATTTGCGACTCTCGTACATAGTTTGGTATAGATGTTGTATGTATAAGAACTAATAAATAAATTAATATAATAACTTACGAAGGAGATGTGTTGATCACATTGAATTCTGAAAGGTTAAAAACAAATTAACGAACCTGTGTATAATTATCAGAAATTTGACGTTATATTATGAGTGAGTTATGTTTGGAAATTAAAATAATAACAAAATTTAACAGATGAAAAGACAATTCAAAATTTTCGCATTAGTTGCCGTAATGTTTTTAGGATTTAGCGTAGTTTCTACAGCTCAAGTGAAATTAGGACACATTAATTCTGAACAGCTTATTAGATTAATGCCTGAGAGTGCAAAGATTGAAGGTGAACTTCAAGCACTAGGGAAAACTTTTGATGACGAGTTCAAGGCTATGTACACTGAATTTGAAACTAAAGGTAAAAAATACGAGGCCGAAGCTGCAACTAAAAGTGATGCAATAAACCAGTCACGTGCAAAAGAGATGCAGGATATGCAACAGCGTATGCAAACATATCAGCAAAATGCACAGCAGGAGCTTCAGAAGAAAAGATATGATTTATTACAACCAATCTTAGATAGAGCTCAAAAAGCTATCGATGAAGTTGCAAAAGAAAAAGGTCTTGATTATATCTTCGATGCTTCAAAAGGTCAATTGTTGTTTGCCAAAGAGTCTAAGGATATTTTATCTGAGGTAAAGAAAAAATTAGGTATCCAGTAAGAAAGGAATATCTTAAACAAAAAAAAGTCGCTCATCGAGCGACTTTTTTTTGTTTAAAACTTATCTTAATATATACTGGATCGATTTAGAATATGTTGTAATATTAACCAGAGTTCGACGAGAGAGATTTATACAGCTTTATGTGTGCTTTTCATGGACTACTCAGGTTGCTGGTTTCTTATCTTGATTTTAAATTATACATGCAAATGAATAAACCAATTGGTATTTTTGATTCCGGAATCGGCGGTCTAACGGTGGCCAGGGCGATTAAAAACGTTTTGCCTGATGAGCAAATTATTTACTTTGGAGATACTAAACATCTGCCATATGGCGATAAATCGAAAGAAACTCTGGTGTCTTATTCTTTGGAGATAGCCCGGTTTATGTTGCAACAAGGGGTAAAAGCTATTGTAATAGCCTGTAATTCCGCTTCAGCGATGGCTTATGATGAGGTTAAGGAGTTTGTTGGTGATACCCCCGTTTATAATGTAATAGATCCCGTTGTTGATCATTTGGCCGGGAAAAACACAAGGTCGAAGCATGTAGGTGTGATTGCAACGAAAGCAACTGTGAACTCAAGAGTATATGCTGATAAAATAGCAGGAAGAGATTTAGAAGCTAAAACATCTTCTCTGGCTACGCCATTACTCGTCCCTATGATTGAGGAGGGTTATCATGATGATAAAATTAGTCATGCCATTATAAAAAACTACTTATGCGATAATACACTAAAAGATATCGATACTTTAATCTTGGGATGTACACACTATCCGTTGATTGAAAAAGAGATTGACGGGTTTTACAACGGAGAAGTGAATATACTTAATTCAGCTGATATAGTAGCTGAAGAAGTAAAAAGCCTTTTGAAAAAATCTCACCTTTTAAATGAAAATGAATCTTTGGCTAAAGATCATTTCTATGTGTCTGATTTTACAGAATCTTTTGAGAAAACCGCAAAGATTATTTTTTGTGAAGATATTCATCTTGAAAAAATAGAACTAGGTGGAAAATAAAAAGTCCATCAAAAAAGGGGCGATGGACTTTTAAGTGCGTTGTTTAATGAAAAACTACTATTTGTTCAACAAATATATGATGAGTTTTTCTTTGTGGTTGAGTTTTAATGGAATAGTTTGGTTAAATATGACAAAGCTTTACATTTTAATGACAAACTCGATTTTTGTTTCTGAGAACTGGAGTAATGCAAATGCTTATGTTTGTTTTTGTTCTGTCATGTGTTATTTTTAATGCATGTGAGTTCTTTTGCTTTTCTTCTCCTGTTGAAAATAATATCAATACTCTCCTTTTAGATCAATGTTTGTTTATCTTTGTGTAGAAATAAATAATTATAACTATGAACTGGTTAGTTAAAGTAATTCTTTCGTCTGTAGCAGTGTTGGTTTCAGCCTATTTAATTCCCGGAGTTGAAGTTGATTCATTTTCTACTGCTCTTGTAGTAGCTATAGTCTTATCGGTTATTAATGTTTTTATTCGTCCGATATTCGTGTTTCTGACTATTCCGATAAGCGTAATTACATTTGGTTTGTTTTTATTGGCGATAAATGCATTTATGATAATGTTGGTTGGAAAGCTTGTTGATGATTTTTATGTATCGGGTTTTTGGGCAGCTTTATTCTTTAGTTTTGTATTGTCGCTATTGCAATCTATTTTTAATCAAACAGAGGAAGCCACAAAGTAGTTTTTCATCACTTAACTTTCATTTTTTAATAAATAGGTACAATTTACCGTGTTGTCTTAAGTAGATAATGCAGTTAATTCCTATAATAGTGATTATTAAATGATTATTAATTAGGTGAAAGCGTAAAATATTTATAATTTTGCACCGCTAAAAAAATAAGTAATTCTATTGTAGAAAAAGGCATATCAAATTAACATCAGGTAAAATTCGGATAATCGGGTTTTGAAATTAGTGTTGTTATTAATGTATTGCTTTTAAAAATTAATATTGTATGCAAGCCACAAGAGAGAATAAAGACGCATTAAATGCTGTATTGAATGTGCAAATCGTTGCTGATGATTATAAAGCACAAGTTGATAAAGTTTTAAAAGATTACCGTAAAAATGCAAATATCCCTGGTTTCCGTAAAGGATTAGTTCCAATGGGGTTAATTAAGAAGCAGTACGGTAAAGCAGTATTGATTGATGAAGTAAATAAAATTCTTCAGGATTCCGTTAACAAACATATCCAGGATGAAAAATTGGATATTTTAGGTAATCCACTTCCTGTTGCCCAGGACGATATTAACTGGGATGGTGAAGAGTTCAACTTTCAGTTTGAATTGGGAATAGCTCCCGAATTTACTGTAGGACTTGATAAACTTAAAGGATTAAATTCGTATAAAGTTATTGTTGATGAAGAGTTGGTTCAAAAGCAGGTAGAAGATTTTGCTACTCGTTACGGAAATGTTGTAGGTCAGGAAGAAGTTGTAGAGGCTTCTAATGTTGCCGGAACTATCGTAGAGTTAAACGAAGACGGTAAAACTGTAAAAGAAGGTGGTATTTCTAATGAGAGTACAATTTCTGTTTCCGGTTTAAAAGGAAAAAGAAATCCGAATAAATTAGTAGGAAAGAAAGTTGGTGATGTTGTAACATTCAAAACTAAAGGTCTTTACGAAGATGATGCAAATCTTGCTAGTGCCTTAGGTTTGAAAGTAGAAGAGGTTAAAGATCTTGATACTCAGATCCAATTTACTATCAGCGAAATATCAACAATCGATAACCATGAAATAAATCAGGAGTTGTTCGATAAAATATATGGTGCGGGTACAGTAGAAAATGAAGATGCATTCAGAGCCCGTATTAAGGAAGATGCTGAAAAAGTTTACATTGGAGAAACTGATCGTCATTTCCTGAATCAGGTTACTGATAAACTTATTGAAGAAACTGAAGTAGAGTTGCCAAAAGAATTTTTGACAAAATGGTTGAAGTCAGTTTCTGAAAATCCAATATCTGACGAAGATGCTGCTGCAGAGTACGAAAAATCAGAAAAAGGACTTAAGTATCAGCTTATCGAAGGTAAGGTATTCTCTGAAAGTGGTATTCAAATAACTTTTGAAGATGTTAAAAGTAATGCTGTTCAAATGATAAAAGCTCAAATGGCTCAGTTTGGTCAGGCAAATATGGAGGATAAAGAAGCTGAAGATATAGCTATGAGAGTCCTTCAGAATCAGGAAGAGTATACTAGAATTTCTGAGCAGGTTAAAATGGAAAAACTGTTAGCTGTTTACAAAGAGAAAGTTTCTGCAAAAGTTAAAGAGTTGACATTTGATAAATTTATCGCTGAAATATCTAAATAATTTTAGGATAAAATAGGGAGAGTAGAATCTTCTTGAAAAAATATAACTGGGAATTAAATTTTATTCATAAATTTAATTCCCTTTTCTATAATAAATAATTCTGATATGATGAACTTAGGAGACGAATTTAAAAAGTACGCAACCAAGCATTTAGGGATTTCGAGCATGACTATGCATCAGTTCGAGTCTGTATATAACAGTTATATTTCACCGACAATTATTGAGGAGCGTCAGATGAATGTTGCATCAATGGATGTATTTTCACGTTTGATGATGGATAGAATTATATTTCTGGGAACAGGAATCGATGATCATGTTTCAAATATAATTCAGGGGCAATTGTTATTTTTGGAATCAGTAGATGCTTCAAAAGATATTCAAATATATCTTAACTCGCCTGGAGGTAGTGTTTATGCCGGATTAGGTATTTACGATACTATGCAGCTTGTTCGTCCCGATGTGGCTACAATTTGTACAGGTATGGCTGCATCTATGGGAGCAGTATTGTTAACTGCCGGAGCAAAAGGAAAAAGATCGGCATTGAAGCATTCAAGAGTAATGATTCACCAGCCTTTGGGAGGTGCTCAGGGACAGGCTTCCGATATTGAAATTACGGCACGGGAGATTGCTAAGCTTAAAGAAGAGTTGTATCATATTATAGCTGATCACAGTGGTAAGCCATACAAAACTATTTGGGAAGATGGTGATCGTGATTATTGGATGACTTCGCAAGAAGCTGTTGATTATGGCATGATCGATGAGGTACTTATCAGAAAATAAAATGATTAAGGATATAAATAATTGATGAAGCTACAATAGCACTGTAGCTTTTTTGTGTATTTTTGCATCATGAGTAAACAAGAATTATCATGTTCGTTCTGTGGACGAAAGAAAAGTGAAACTAACTTGCTGATAGCAGGTATGGATGCCCATATCTGTGATAAATGTATTGAGCAGGCTCACGGAATAGTTTTAGAAGAGGTTGCTAATTCGCAGGTTCAGGAAGTAAGTTCAGAAATTACTTTAAAGAAACCCAAAGAAATTAAGGAATTCTTAGATCAGTATGTTATAGGTCAGGATGATGCTAAAAAAGTATTGTCAGTATCCGTATATAACCACTATAAAAGAGTTCTTCAGAAAGATTTTGATGACGATGTTGAGATAGAAAAATCAAATATCGTTATGGTAGGTCCTACAGGTACTGGTAAAACATTACTCGCACGTACTATTGCACGCATGCTTAATGTACCATTCACAATTGTGGATGCAACTGTGCTTACAGAGGCAGGCTATGTAGGTGAAGATGTTGAAAGTATACTTTCAAGATTGTTGCAGGCTGCTGATTATAATGTTCAGAAAGCTGAGCGTGGAATAGTGTTTATTGATGAGATAGATAAGATTGCACGTAAGAGCGATAATCCTTCTATAACACGCGATGTATCGGGTGAGGGAGTGCAACAGGCAATGCTTAAATTGCTTGAAGGTGCCGTAATCAATGTTCCGCCACAGGGAGGAAGAAAACATCCCGATCAAAAATTTGTTGAAGTAAATACAAAAAATATCCTATTTATTGCCGGAGGTGCATTTTCAGGTATCGAACGTAAAATAGGTGATAGATTGAATACTCGTTCTATAGGTTATCAAAAAGACTTTTTGGATCAGGTAGATGAAGAAAATATGTTACAATATGTTCTTCCTATGGATTTGAAGTCTTTCGGATTGATTCCTGAGTTAATTGGGCGTTTGCCTGTATTGACTCATCTGGATCCTTTAGATGAAGAGTCTTTGAGAATGATTCTTACCGAACCAAAAAATGCTATCGTAAAACAATATATTAAGTTGTTCGAAATTGATGGTGTTAAATTGGAGATTGAAGAATCAGCGATTAAGTTTATGGTTGATAAGGCAGTAGAGTTTAAGCTTGGAGCGCGTGGATTAAGATCAATTATAGAGGCAATCTTAACAGATGCTATGTTCGATGCTCCTTCAAATGGAGATGAGAAACTTGTTATCACACACGAATATGCCGAAAGTAAAATGAGTCAGTCAAAACTGAGGAGACTTAAAGCAGTGTAAATGATAAAATTCAAAAAGACTCTAAAAAGTCTATAAAAAACCGTCATTTCGACTAAGCGATAGCGCATGGAGAAATCTCATGATGATTGTAGTGTCATTCAACAGATCTCTCCACTCGTTTCACTCGGTCGGGATGACGTTTTTTTTTTTTTGATATTTTTACTAATTAACAATATAAATGAATACAAAAGTATTTATACCCAGAGACCTCCAAATGGATGGAATTGATGAACACATCGAAAAGTGGAGAAGTCCTTCAAATATTGCTTTAGTTAAATATTGGGGGAAAGTCGGACACCAAATCCCGGCAAACCCATCTATCAGTTTTACCCTGAAAAATAGCTATACCGAAACAGAAATTAAGTTTGTAAAGAAGCCGGTAGAGAGTGAAACTATTGATTTTGAGCTTCTTTTTGAAGGTGAAAAAAATGAATCATTTTCTGTTAAAGTTGCTTCATATCTCGAAAATATTAGGGTTTATACACCGTATTTGAAGTATTACAGACTCGAAATTAATACTTCAAATTCGTTTCCGCACTCAAGTGGAATTGCATCGTCAGCTTCCGGATTTAGTGCATTGTCGGCATGTTTGGTAGCGTTTGAAGAAAAAATAAACCCTGAAATAAAAAATAGAATTGCAAGACAAAAAGTTTCTTTCCTGTCTCGTTTAGGATCAGGAAGTGCTTGTCGTTCAGTAGAAGGGCCGGTAATGATCTGGGGGGAGCACGAAAAATATCGCCTGTCTGACAATGAAGTGGCTGTTGTTCCTGACTTGGAGTTGCATAGCAATTTTTATGAGTTTCAGGATACTATTTTACTTGTCGATAAGGGTAAGAAATCTGTGTCGAGTACAGTTGGTCATGCGTTGATGGAAGGACACCCGTTTGCAGATAAACGATTTGAGCAGGCAAATGAGAATATTACTGAAATAAAAGAAGTTCTTCAAAACGGAGATTTAAAGAGATTTGGAGAGATTGTCGAAAATGAAGCTTTGACACTTCATGCAATGATGATGACTTCAACACCTTCTTATATTTTGATGAAGCCTAATACTCTTTTAGTGCTTGAAGCAGTTAAGAGCTATAGGGAGGCTAGTGGTAATAATTTGTATTTTACTCTCGATGCAGGTGCTAACGTTCACTTGCTTTATCCAAAATCAGAGAAAAAGGAGATCATGTCTTTTGTTGAAAATGAGTTAGTTGTATATTGTGAAAATCAGCAGTATATTTGTGACGAACTCGGTTTAGGAGTTGAGAAAATAAATTAAGAAATAAAAGTGATGCTGATTTCATTGCCTAAAGTTGGCTGGTCAGTTTCCTATTTATAAATATATGGATAAAAAACCTTTATTTTTCGCGAAGGTATTATTGTTTGGAGAGTATGGAATCATTAGAGATTCTATGGGTTTGTCGGTACCTTATAATTTTTATCAGGGAGCGTTGAAACTTCCCGCTTCAGGCGAAATTAGTAGAGATGCGGATAATTCTAACTTTCATCTTCGCAATTATGTTTCTTATCTCGAAAAATTAAATTCTGATAAGGATTTTAATGTCAATTTCAATATCGACGCACTGTTATCTGATATAGATAATGGACTGTATTTTGATTCAAGTATACCACAAGGTTATGGTGTTGGCAGTTCAGGAGCTCTTGTTGCTGCGCTTTACGATAAATATGCCATTGATAAGATTGATACTAATTCTAAACTTTCCAAGGAGAATATTCAGGAGCTGAAAAGGATTTTTGGAGAGATGGAATCTCATTTTCACGGGAAAAGTTCAGGTATCGACCCTTTAATCTGTTATTTGAATATTCCATTGCTCATAAAGTCTAAAAATGAAATAGACCCTGTAGGTATACCTGATATGGTAGAAGGGAAGGGTGCAGTGTTTCTTATAGATTCGGGAATGCCTGGCGAAACGCAGCCTATGGTCAATATTTTCATGGAAAAATGCAAGCAGGAAGGCTTCCGTAATATGTTGAAGGAGCAGTTTGTTAAGTATAATGATGCTTGTATTAAATCGTTTGTGAAAGGTGAGTTTACAACTCTTTTCAAAAATATGAAGGACTTATCCTCGTTGGTTTTAGATAATTTTAAGCCGATGATACCCGACTCTTTTCATAATTTATGGCAAAAAGGGATTGATTCTGATGATTATTATATGAAGCTTTGCGGCTCCGGAGGTGGTGGTTATATTTTAGGTTTTGCCGAGGATTTCCAAAAAGCCGAAGAGTCATTAAAAGATCATAAACTGGAAGTTATTTATCGATTTTAAATTATACACCCCATACCTAATTAAGCTTGTAAATTATCAACTCAGTAACCCTTAAATATAATATCAGGAAAATTATCGGATTGTTATCTGTTGTTCGTGGTTATAATATTTTGGTTATTGTTTTGGCTCAGTACCTTACATCTATATATATTCTTTCGTACGACGATAATGTTTGGGATGTAATTCTAAATCCAACACTGTTCATTTTGGTTTTTAGTTCTTCACTGGTAATTGCTGCCGGATATATTATCAATGCATTTTACGATTTTGAGAAGGACAGAATAAATAAACCCTCTAAAACTGCACTGGATAATCTTGTGAGTCAGCGTACAAAGCTGGGAGTTTATGTGTTGTTTAATTCTGTTGCTATAATTATAAGTTTAGCAGTGTCGGTAAGGGCTGCTTTTTTTATGCTTTCTTACGCTTTTGGGATTTGGATGTATTCTCATAAACTTAAGAAAATAACTTTTATTGGAAATATTGTCGCTTCTTTACTTGCAATTACTCCTTTCTTTGCGATATTTCTCTATTACAGGCATATTTCGGAGTTGATAGTGTTGCATGCTACTTTTTTGTATCTGTTGATCCTGATCAGAGAGTTGGTGAAAGATCTTCTTAATTACAATGGAGATTTAATTTATGGTTATCAGACAATTCCTGTGCGATATACTCTAAATATCTCCCGCTATGTTATTTCTGTATTGGTGTTCCTGACCTTGATTCCAGGCTTTATGCTTACACGATTTTCGGAGGTAGGAGCTATGGAGGTGTATTTTTATTTTAGTATGGGGGTTTTGTTCGTGTTTGTAATTGGACTCTGGTACTTAAAAGGAGTAAAATGGTACTTACTTCAATATAATATTATTAAACTTCTGATACTCGCAGGAGTATTTTCTATTGCTCTTGTTCCTTATTAGTTTGAAATTCATATCTCCAAACTCCAAGTACTCATAATAAAGTTTGGAGTGCCTAGAGTTATAAGTGCCTAGAGTTAAAAGTGCTCATAACTCCAAGTACTCATAACTTCATATAAACGTTTGAATTGTAAATATTTGACTTTGTAAACTATTTCATTATAAGTAGTGCATTTTGTTTGAAATGTAGTACTTTTGCAAAAATTTTTTCGAAATATAATATATGGCAGTAGACAAAAAATCTTCTGGTAAAAGAGAAGGTAAATCAAGGGTTTCGAATACTGATAATAAAAAAGGTCACCGCTCCCAACGTCACAGCGACACAGACAAACGTCGTCGTGATAGAGAAAATAGTGCTGAAAATTTTAGTAAGGTCAGAGCTGAGAGAGCCGGATCGAAACTAAAAAAGAGTTCCGGAGGAAATTCTGAAAGAGATTTTAAGAATTCCAGAGCTAATAAGCCTTTTAAAAGCGGGAAGAAACATGAAACCCAGGCCAGTGTAGAAAAACGAATTGAGAAAGATGGAATCAGACTCAACAAGTTTATCGCAAATGCTGGTATTTGTTCTCGGCGTGATGCCGACAAGCACATTGTTGCTGGATTAGTTACCGTAAATGGTAAAGTTGTAGACTCGATGGGATATCGGGTTAAGAGTACTGATGAAGTTAAGTTTGACGGAACAAGCATACAGGCAGAAAAGAAATTGTATGTATTGTTGAATAAGCCTAAAAACTTTATTACTACTAGAGAAGATACTCACGGTCGTAGAACTGTAATGGATCTTATTAGTGGTATAGGTAATGTAAGGGTTTATCCGGTAGGAAGACTTGACAGAAATACTACAGGAGTACTTTTATTTTCAAATGATGGGGAAATGACAAAGCGTCTTACTCATCCAACTTTTGGAGTGAAAAAGATGTATCATGTTACACTTAATCAGAAGCTGAAACAGGTACACCTCGAGAAAATACTTGACGGGATGCATTTGGAAGATGGTTCGGTGTATGTTGATAGTGTTTCTTATGTAAATAATGCACCAAAAACAGAAGTTGGTATTGAGATCAGTTCAGGAAAAAACCGTATCGTTCGTCGTATTTTTGAATCTTTAGGTTATGAGGTTGTTAAGCTCGATAGAGTTATGTTTGCCGGACTGACTAAAAAGAACATTAAACGAGGGCAGTGGCGTTTCCTTACTCAGGATGAAGTAAACTTTTTGAAGATGATCTAGCGATCAATAATGTAGTTGTAAAAGATGTTAATCCTTTGTGAATTTTTCGCAAAGGATTTTTTTTTGTCCGGGTTGCAATTATGGATATATCAATTACTGTAATTGCGTGAGTTCGATCATAAATTCAAAAAAATATTATATCGGTCATTTTGATGTCATATTGGTATAACTGAGCTTGTTTAAAAAAAAAGCAGGAAATCAGCTGACTAATTTCCTGCTCAAATGTTTTTAATGGATTAAATTTTACATTCCTTTCTTGTCAAGTATCTTCTCAATCTCATCCATAACTTTATTCATGGCACTGATTGTTTTAGTGAAAGCTTCTGGACTTGTCATGTCTACACCTGCTTTCTTTAGCAGTTCGATCTGATATTCTGAGCTTCCTGAGCTTAGAAATGCAAGGTATTTTTCCAAAGCATCTTTTTCTTTATTCATAACTGCTTCTGCCAGTGAATTTGATGCTACAAACGAAGTACTGTACTGGTATACATAGAAGTTGTAATAGAAATGAGGGATAAAGGCCCATTCCGTGTTGATATATTCATCAACATAACATACTCCGGCATCGTGTCCGTAATATTTATGTACAATTTCCTTGTATAGATTAGACAGGTACTCGCCAGTTAAAGGAGTTCCGGCCTGCGCAGCTTCATGAATTTTCATTTCGAATTCGGCAAATTGCGTCTGGCGGAAAAGAGTTCCTTTAAATCCGTTAAGTCTGTCCATTAACAGTGAAAGTTTTACTTCCTCATCTTTTACTTTTTTCAACATGTGGTTAAATAGTAATACTTCGTTGAAAGTTGAAGCTACTTCGGCAACAAATATTCCGTAATCAGAAGTAGGGTAGGGCTGATTTTTGTTCGAATAGTAGCTTTGCATTGTGTGCCCCAGTTCGTGAGCTGTGGTGCTTACGTCGTTGTACAGACCATTGTAATTTAATAAAATGTAAGGGTGTCCGTCGTAAAATGCTCCGTTTGAGTATGCCCCTGAACGTTTTCCCGGTGTAGGGTATACGTCAATCCATCTCTCGTTAAAAGCTTTTTCTACAGTGGCAACATAATCTTTTCCAAGTGGGGCTAAAGATTTTAGTATAATTTCCTGAGCTTCCTCGTATGTGTATTTCAGGTCCACGCCTTTAACCGAAGGAGCATACAGATCCATATATTTTAGAGTGTCAACTCCCATCATACGCTTTTTAATTTTCAGATATCTATGGAATGCAGGAAGATTTTTATTCACGTTGTTTACCAAAGATTTATAAACATCAGTAGGTATATTGTTTGGAAATAACGATGCTTCGAGTGAAGATTCATATTTACGGGCTTTTGAAACGAATAAATCGCTTTTTACATTACCGTATAGCATATCTCCATATGAGGCTTCGTATTTTTTGAAATTGTTCCAGTAACCTTCGAATACTTTTTTCCGGTCAGCGCGATTGGCTGATGCTCTGTATTTTTCATATCCGGCACTGTTAAGTGCAACCACTTCTCCGTTGTCAAGTGTTACTTCCGGGCTTGGCATTTCTGCATCTTTAAATGTTCCGTATATTGATGCAGGTGAGCCGGTAATTAAACCTGATAATGCAAGGATTCTCTCTTCTGCCTCACTTAAAGAATGTTTCTGTTGGCGGAATAAATCTTTTAATCCCATTTCGTATTCTTTCAGCAGGGGTTCTTTGCTTATGTAGTCTTCAATAACCGACCAGTCAACGCTTAGTATTTCAGGTCTTACAAACGCTGCCTTAGCCGAGAAATCAGTGAATATTTGCTGTAATTCCTGTTCCATACCTTTGTAGTGCATGTTACGGGTGTCCAGATCGGCATTCATGCTCGCGTATATGTAGAGTTTAGTCATCTCTTTAGAAACTGTAGATCTGTATACCATAGCATCTAACAGGTTTTGAGGAGACTGGGTTAGTTTTCCTTTGAAGTCGTCAATCCTGTCGAGTTCTCCTGTCAGTTTTTCTTTTGCCTGATTCCATGCTTCTTCAGATGCATAAATATCTGTTAAATCCCATTTGTATTTGTCTTCTATTTCAGCTCGGTCGTTTTGTCCATAGCTTGCTGTTCCTGTTAGCAGCGAAATAAATAGCACAAATAACAGGCTGGTTCTAAGTTTTGTTTTCACAATGTTATAATTTTGTTTTACATAGTTTTATATTTAAATGTAGTGATTTTTTTTGACTCAAATTCATAACTGGTTTTTATTCTGGAGCTTTTGTGTCAGCGTCAGAGGTGTAGATGATTTATTGATAGACGCATTTGGTGTTAGTGCGTAGATTTTCAGAAGAAAGTAAGTTAAATAAAGTAGGGTTTTCACGATGAGAAAAATCAAGCCCATAGTCTAAACTTTAGACTTTCTACCCTAAAATAAATTCAGGATCTACTTTAGACTTTTTGGATAAAAAGAGAATAAAAAAAGCCGCAACAATTAGAGTAATTGTTGCGGCTTTTTTGTGGTACCTCCAGGAATCGAACCAGGGACACATGGATTTTCAGTCCATTGCTCTACCAACTGAGCTAAGGTACCTTACCGTAATTAAAAAAAAGAAAGTGGTACCTCCAGGAATCGAACCAGGGACACATGGATTTTCAGTCCATTGCTCTACCAACTGAGCTAAGGTACCTTCTATTTTTTATTCACTATTTTAAGAACTTGAGTGGTACCTCCAGGAATCGAACCAGGGACACATGGATTTTCAGTCCATTGCTCTACCAACTGAGCTAAGGTACCGTGCTTTTTTTCTTAGCGGGTGCAAATATATGGTATTTGTTTTGAATAATAAAAGCTATTTTTGTAAAAAAAAGAACTTTGTTGATTTTGAGGTCTTAACGACTTGAAATATAAATGAATATTTTCTGATAATAACTTATTTATATGTTAACATATATGCTAAGCTTTTTTATTTTTGCCTGAATTTTATAGATAAACAATGAATTTAATAATTGACATAGGAAATACAAAAGCAAAATTAGCTGTTTATAAAGCTGATGATTTGCTTAGTGATTGTGTGGTTGATTATGAAGAAGTGATTGATAAAATTATAGAACTCCGGAATGATTATGAATTCAGTAAGTCGATCGTGTCTAATGTCGGTACTGATATAGAGGGTTTAAATGAGTTTCTGGATGATAATTTTTTCAATATTGTTTTAGATTCAAAAACAGAATTACCAATAAAAATAAATTATTCTGCTCCCGAAACATTAGGAGTGGACCGTAGAGCCCTTGCTGTTGCTGCCTACGAAGCTAATCCGGAAGGAAACAGTTTGGTAGTAGATATGGGGTCGTGTATAACTTATGATGTTGTAACTGCAGATGGGGTTTATCAGGGAGGTGCTATATCCCCTGGAATGAATATGCGTTTTAAGGCAATGCACAATTTTACAGAATCATTACCGTTAGTTAGTTTTAAAGAATCACATTCAATTATTGGAAAAGATACCGAAATGTCGCTTGTAAATGGTGTTGTTTTTGGAATTTGTTCTGAGATTGATAACTATATTGAGGTGTTAAAGAGCGAATTTGAAAATATTTCTGTTTTTATTAGTGGAGGAGACCATCCTTTCTTTGCAAACAAATTAAAAAATAGCATATTTGCAGACCAAAAAATATTATTGCGAGGATTAAACATAATCTTGAACTATAATTTCAAAATTAGATGAAACGAGCAAGACAAAATTTCAACAATTTTGACCCACGGGGAATGATAAAATTTTTTCTTGCGAACGCCATCTGATCAAAATATAAAATCATTAATAGATGAAAATATTACCAATTAAAATATTAATACTAATAGTATTCCCGAGCTTGTTGTTTGCTCAAAGTATTGAAACATCACCTTATTCGGCTTTTGGACTGGGTGATTCAAAGTATTTGGGGCCTGCAGAATCAGTTAGTATGGGAGGATTAAATAGTGTTTTCTGGGATAATGTACACGTGAACCCGACTAACCCGGCAAGTTATTCCTTTTTAAGTTTAACAACATACTCACTTGGAACGCAGGGTAGATATACTCAATTAGAAACGTCTACTGATTCTGAAAGTAATAGCTATGTAGGCTTAAATCATCTGTTAATCGGAATTCCAATGGGAAAATGGGGTGCAGCAATGGGCTTTATGCCAACATCATCTACTGGTTATAGCTTAAACAGTACGGATACTCAACATGATTCTGAATTAGAGCTTTTTGACGAGAATGGAGAGATGATTTATGATGGGATTTACGACAATATATATAGCTTTAACGGGTTTGGAGGTGTAAATCGTGCCTTTTTGGGGCTTTCTTATAGTCCTTTTAAGGGCTTTTCGATGGGAGTAAATGCGAATTATCAGTTTGGTAATATTAGCAGATCGGTAAGAATGTTTACTCCGGCAGTATTAGCTGATCTTGATGGAGATGTCAATACTCCTGACGATGTTTTATTTGAAGGTAGTCAGTATGGAACGAAAGAAGAGGAGAAGTTAAGGATTAAAGACTGGCAGTTTGATATGGGGTTGTTGTACACCGGAAAATTAAACGAAAAGTTACAATACACGCTTGGTGCAACTTATGGATTGGGTAATGAGAGCGAACTGGAATATACTAAGTATTTGTATACGTTTAAGTTCGTGTCGAATGGAGTTGAGCAGCCTATAGATACATTGCATTATGTTAGTGGTACGTCAAAACTTGACGATATTTCTGTTCCAAGTCGTGGAAGTGCCGGTATTAGTATCGGTAATTATTCAAAATGGATGATAGGTGCTAATTATGAATTTAAAGACCCTATTGATCTGACATTTGGAACTGAAGGTTATAAAGTGAGCTTTAAACAAAGTAAAAAATACTCTGTTGGAGGGTATTTTACACCTAAGTATAATTCACTGATGAGCTATTGGGAGAGAATTACTTACAGAGCCGGATTTAAGTACGAAGAAATGGGAGTTTCCATTAATGGCACGGATATTGTAGATTACAGTGTGAACTTCGGGTTTGGCTTACCAGTTGGAAATGGGGCATCCAATATTAGTATTGGAGGAGCCTTTGGAACAAGAGGAACTACAGATAATGATTTAATAAAGGAAAATTATTTTAATTTTGTAGTTGCTTTTTCACTTAGCGATAAGTGGTTTAAAAAAGTTAAGTACTATTAATAGTAGAATAATAAGAGAATAGTAATATATTAAGGGTAAATTATATAAATTATGAAGAGTAAAGTTTTAGGTTTAATATTGTTTGTTGTTGGTTTGTCGTATTCATTGCCGACTTTAGCGCAGGATACTAACCAGGAAGCAAAGTCAGAGGTAGCGTGTAAAGAAGATCAAAAGGTAAAAGAGAATTTGTCTATTTATTATGAATATTACAAATCGAAAAATTACAAAGACGCTTATGAATCTTGGAACTTTGTTTATGAGAACTGTCCGTCAGCTCATAAGAATATTTATATTCACGGTCCTAAGTTGATAAAGTATAAGTATAAAAATACTACTTCACCAGAGGAGAAGGAAGCTTTATTGGCTAAATTGATGAAGGTTTACGATGATCGATTGGTTTACTTTCCGGGTAAAACAGGATATGTTACCGGAATGAAGGGTTCTGATATGGTAGGCTACAAATATGGTACAACTCAGGAAGCTTTCGATGTTTTGGATAAAGCATATGAATTGGATGGATCAAAATTAAGTGCTTCTACACTTTATTCATATTTCACGGCTTCAACCAGACTGTTTAATGAAAAGGTGTTTACTGATGAGCAGGTTTTTGAGGTTTACGATAACGTAGTTGTGGCTATTGATGAAAACAAGGAGGAAGAAACAGGGATTATTGCTAAGTATGAGCAAATGGAGGAAGACGGAAAAACTCTTAGTAAAAAAGAAGCTAAGAAGTTGAATTCTGCAAAGAACCACCTTGGTGCATACGAAACTGTAGAGGCAAATGTTGAGAAGATAATCGGAAAAATTGCTACTTGTGAACGTTTAGATGTTTTGTACGGGTCTAAATTTGAGGAGCGTAAAGCTGATATAGACTGGGTAAACGGAGGTGTTAAAATGATGACACGAAAAAAATGTTTCGATAGTGATATTTTCTTTAAACTTGTTGATTCTAAAAGTAAATTAGATCCTAGTGCTTCATCTTCACGTGTTGCCGGATTGCTTTCTTTGTCAAATAAAGAATACTCAAAAGCATTAAAATATTACGAAGAAGCTATTAAGCTTGGAGATGATGCAACTAAAAAAGGCGATGATTATTTCAAAGCTGCTCAGGCATTATTTAAATTAGGCAGAAAATCAGAAGCGAGATCATATGCTTATAAAGCTATTGAAAACAGAAAAAACTGGGGAGAGCCTTACATCTTAATTGGTGATATGTACGCTTCAAGTGCTAATTCTTGTGGAACTAACGTATTTGAGAAAAAAGCTGTTTATTGGGCTGCTATTGATAAATATGCAAAGGCAAGATCTGTAGATCCAAAAGTATCTAAAAAAGCAGGGAAGAAAATTAGTCAGTGGGGAACTCAGGTTCCGGATAAAACTATGATTTTCCAATTTGGATATATTGGTAAACCAAAATATACAATTGGTTGTTGGATTAAAGAAACAGTTAGAGTACCTCAGACTTAATGATGAGAACATATATATATAATATTGTTTTAAAAAGCATTGTTGCTCTCTTGGGAGTGACAGTGCTTTTTTCTTGTGAAAACAATATGAAGGAGATCGATAAACTCAACGAAACAAGAATAAATACCGATAACAATATAGAGGGACTTGATATGATATATACAGATTCCGGTATTGTAAAACTTCGGATGAAAGCTCCATTAGCCATCTTTCATGAAGAAAAAGAAGAACCCTTTAAAGAATTTCCAAAAGGAATTGAGGTGTTTTTCTTTAAGGATCGTGATACCCTTGTTCAAAATTATCTGAGAGCGAATTACGGAATTAATTATGAGAAGAAAGATCTCTCGGAAGTTAGGGGAGATGTTGTTGTAATAAATGACAATGGAGATACACTCAAAACTGAAAAAATGTTTTGGGATTCAAAAAAGAAAATTATCTATTCTGATGAACTAGTCCGAATAATCCAGAAAGATCAGGTGATTATAGGAGAGGGGGGATTCGAAGCCGATGAAGATTTTTCATATTATAAGATCAAAAATTCATCTGGTGATATTTCTGTTGATGATAACAAAGAGTAATTGAATTTTATAATCTTAGGTTTTGTTTAGGGGTCAATTCTAGTTTTATGTCTTTAATTGATGTGAATGTATAATAACTTCTTATATTCGTAATAAATTCATCAACTTATTTTTATCAATGATCGATAGTGTTATTGTAATTGTCATATCAATAATTTTCTCTGCTTTCTTTTCAGGAATGGAGATTGCTTTCATTACCTCAAACAGACTACACTTCGAGTTAGAAAAAAAGCAGGGTAATTGGAATTCCACAATAATATCTAAGTTAAATAAGAATCCGAGTGAATTTATCGCAACTATGCTAATCGGAAACAATATAGCTCTGGTTGTTTATGGTATCTTTATGGGAGATCTTATTATTTCTTTTCTGTTTCCCGATTATATTAGTACTAAAGCTTATCCTTTTTGGATATTATTGGTACAAACTTTAATATCTACATTGGTTATTCTGGTTACGGCCGAGTTCATGCCAAAGGCTATATTTCGAATCTATTCTAACGAACTTCTTTCAATATTTGCACTGCCTGTTTATTTGATTTATTTATTGTTTTTTATTGTGTCAAATTTTGTTGTATGGTTGTCTAAATCAGCTCTTACAATATTTACAGGTGAAAAAATTGAGGAAAAGGAGAGTGAGTTTCGCAGGGTAGATCTGGGTAATTATATTTCTGAACAACTTGAAACAGTTGATGAGAAAAAAGAAATGGATGTAGAGATTCAGATGTTTCAAAATGCTTTGGAGTTTAACGAAGTTAAGGCCAGAGAGTGCATGATTCCGCGCACCGAAATATTGAGTATAGAGAGTGATGACACTATATCTAGTTTAAATAAACTATTTGTAAGTTCCGGAAAGTCTAAGATAATTGTCTATAAAGAAGATATTGATGATATTGTCGGTTATGTTCATTCATTTGAAATGTTTAAGAAACCTAATGACATAAAATCTATACTTCTACCTGTTGAATTTGTACCCGAAACCCTTCCGGTAAACGAATTGCTGAATACCCTGATAAAGAAGAGGAAGTCTGTTGCTGTTGTTCTTGATGAATATGGAGGTACCAGTGGCTTGGTAACATTGGAAGATATAGTTGAAGAGCTTTTTGGAGAGATCGAAGATGAACACGACCGCATCGCTATGACTGAAAAAAAATTGAGTGAAAACGAGTATGTTTTTTCTGCACGATTAGAGATCGATCAATTAAATGATACCTATTCATTGGAAATTGAAGAAAATGATGATTATGAAACTATTGGTGGATTTGTATTGTTTCATTTGCAGAATATTCCTGAAAAAAATCAAATTATAGAAATAGATAATTTCGAAATTAAGGTTACTAAAGTTTCTAACAATAAGATTGATGAAATTAAGTTAGTAGTTCATCCGCATGAGTAGTACTTCAGAATGGGATCTGATCCACATCCCGATTTAAGCAGTATATGTCCTCTAGTTGTTTTTATTTTACCGGGTTAAAGCCCTTTCGATTCTCTAGTAGAGCTCAGGCTGTAGTTAGGACTGCCAGTTTTTAATAAAACTTGTCAAGAGAAAAATCATTTTCTAATCTTCTAATCCTCTAGCCATTTAATCAAAAGCATAGTAAATTTCTCGTTGAACTCCCTAGGATGAAATATACAGGAGAAATATTAATTACAAAAATGTTTTACAATTAGCATAATATAATACTTCTAATCTTTGATATTAGTAAATGAAAATGTATTTTCGCCTCCAATTAAATTAAAATAATAATAATGGCAACATTAAACCGTATAAGAGCAAAATCAGGTGTTTTAATTGCAATAATAGGATTTGCATTATTTGCATTTGTTTTGGGTGATTTATTTAAGTCAGGTAGCTCTATTTTAAGAGGAAATCAGTTGGTAGTAGGAGTTATTGACGGAAAAGAGATTTCGTATCAGGATTTTAACCCTGAAGTTCAACGTACTTTAGATGCTTATAAGCGTCAGGGTATTAATTCAGTTACACAGGTTTCAAATATCGTTTGGAATAACCTTGAAAGAAAAACGCTAATCGACAGTGAAGTTGAAAAATTAGGGTTGAACATAGGTGAAGATGAGTTATGGCATCTGGTAATAACGGATCCAAGTATTCAAAATGCACCTGCATTTAAAACAGAGCAAGGGATTTTTGATGAAAATAAGGTAAAAGAATATTTAGCTTATTTACGTGAAAATGCTAATTCTAATGCTCAGGCTGCTCAACTATGGATTGATTGGGGTAATTTCGAAAAGTCTTTGAAAGAGCGTGGTATTGTAAATAGCTATTACAGTCTGATTAGTTCAGGTTTATCTGCTACCGATCAGGATGGGAAAGACGACTATAAATTCCGTAATGATCAGGTAAATGCTAAATATGTTTATTTGCCATTTAGTTCTGTTAAAGATGAAGAAGTAAAGGTAGAAGATAGCGAAATTAGCGCTTATATCAACGATCATGAAGATGAGTTTAAAACTGAGGCAGGTAGAGATATTCAATATGTATTCTTTAAGGTACAGCCATCGTTGTCTGATGAGGCTGGGGTAAAAGAAGATTTGCTGAAAGTAATGCAGGATAGAATAGAGTATGTTAGAGCTACTAACTCTTACGATACTATTCCGGGATTTGCTAATACTGATCAGGATTCATTATTTGTAAATTCTAAGTCTGATGTAAACTTCGATCCAAATTACTATCAAGCGGGTAAATTGCCTGTAGATTTAGAAGATTTTGCATTTAATGCCAATGCAGGTGATGTATATGGACCATATAAAGATGGAGAAACTTTCAAAGTTTCAAAATTAATAGACACAAAAGTTATGCCTGATTCTGTTAAGGCCAGTCATATTTTGATTTCTTTCCAGGGAGCTAATAGTGCTTCTCCTGCCGTAACAAGAACTGATGCACAAGCTAAGATTTTGGCTGATAGCCTTGCTAATGCAATAAACAAAAATAAATCTGATTTTGTAGAGTTGGCGAAAGAGTATTCCGATGGTCCAACAGCTGGTAACGGCGGAGATTTGGGTTGGTTTACTTATGGAAGAATGGTTCCTGAGTTTAATAGCTTCGTATTTAACAATAAAAAAGGTAAGACAGGAGTTGTAAAAACAGTTTTTGGATACCATATTGTTAAAATTGAAGATCAAAAGAATATTGCAAAATCTGTAAAACTAGCTACAATCGTTAGAAGTGTTCTTCCATCTGATGAAAGTGATAATGAAATGTATACTAAGGCTTCAAGTTTCGCAGCTGCTAATAAATCTTTAGAGTCATTCCAGGCGGATGCTTCGGCAAAAGGTTATGAGGCAAGAAATGTAGAAGGTTTAAAAGCTATGGAATTTAATATTCCGGGCGTTGGAGATCAGCGTGATATTGTAAAATGGGCCTTTAATGAGGAAACTCAAATTGGAGATACTAAATTACAAACAGTGGAAGATGGTTATATCGTAGTGTTGCTTTATAATACATCAGAAGCTGGAATTTCTTCTGTAGATGTTGCCAGAAGTGTAGTTGAGCCAATTGTTCTTAATGAGAAGAAAGCTGAATTGCTAAAAGATAAGATTTCAGGATCATCAATAGAGGAAGTAGCAAAAAATACTGAGGAAACTGTTAGAACAGCAAGTAGTATTCACTTTGAGAACCCAGTAATACCGGGAGCAGGTCGTGAGCCTAAGGTAGTTGGTGAGCTTTTCGGAATGAAAAAAGGAGAGCTTTCTGAGCCTATAGTTGGTAACGCAGGAGTATTTGTTGTAGAGGTTGAAGAAACTAAGCAGGCAGTTGAGTTGCCAAATTACTCTACTTATAGTAATAGACTTGACGGACAGATAAAATCAAGAGTTAATTATCAGGTTTTCGATGCTTTGAAGAATTCTGTTCAAATTACAGATAATCGTTCAAGATTCTATTAATAGAATTTAAAATATAAGATATGTAAGAAGGCTGCCAATGGCAGCCTTCTTTTTTTAATTTATTCGGTATTGTATCAGGTTTTGTTATAGATGAGATCCTTTGTATATTCTTGACTCGCTTAGGTCTTTTAAAGGGCCGGAAAATGTAATTCTCTCTCCGAAATTTCCGTCAACGGTAGCTCTTGCTATTCCGCTGGAGTTAACTGTAATATTTACTGTAGCCCATCCTAATGAACCGTTCATGTCGAATTTTACCCGGGGCATTTGATTTTCATTTCCATCTATAACCTTGTAGTTTCTTACATTTCCCTCCAGGGTTATTCCTCCAAGACCATTCCAGCCTATAAGTTGTTCGAACCCGAGCTGTAATGTTCCTTTTCCTTCTTTTAAAAGGACAAAGTTGATAGTTGGATTCACCTGAAAACTTCTTCCTTTTTTAGAGTACACTGTATTTGCTTCAAGTGCGAAAGACTGTTTCTCGAAAATTTCTTTGTATTTCTCTTTTTTTGCATTTAACTCTGCCTGCTTTTCAGGAGATAAAGTTTTTGAAGAACCACAAGAAATGAATGTGGAGATCACTGCTAAATATAGAATGAGTTTTTTCATGATTTGTATATTATTCATCTTCACTAAATTTAATGAAAATATATAACATACAACTTAAGTGTTCTATCTGCTTCTGTTGTTGTTAGGAGTCTGTATAAAAGTTAATACTATAGTATGCTGTGATTTTCTGAATCCAGACGGATAAAAATAAATAATAGTATTGTGAAACCCCATAGAGAAGATCCTCCATAACTGTAAAATGGTAGGGGGATACCAATAACGGGGGCAATTCCTGTAACCATTGCAATGTTGATCGCGAAATGGAAGAAGAATATCATGGCTACCGAATATCCGTAAATTCGACTGAATTTTAATTTCTGTTGTTCTGCCTTGTATAGGATTCTTGCAATGAATCCGGCAAAAAGAATAATAAATAAAGTGCTACCCAAAAATCCCCATTCTTCTCCTACAGTACAAAATATGAAATCTGTACTCTGTTCCGGAACAAAGTCTCCCTTTGTTTGTGTGCCTAATAAAAAACCTTTACCTGTCCATCCTCCCGATCCTATAGCTACCATTGATTGATGTTGATTGTATCCAACACCTGAAGGATCATGTTTTAGTCCTAGTAATATTTCTAATCTGTTTCTGTGTCTGTCTTCCAGTATATTTTCATATACATAGTCAATAGATGTTAGAAAAAGAATTATGTACATTAGGTATAGTACAAGGTGTCGTATGCTTTTTGATTTTTTCTTTCTGTATATTGAATATGCTATGATGAATACAGCCGATACTCCGATAATAATTTCAAAATCAACAACTATACTAAGGATGAATAGAGTAGTTGTAAGAAAGCCCAGAAATATATAATGGCCATTTAGACCTTCTCTGTACATAACAAATAGGAACGAGGCGTAAATTAGTGCTGATCCGGGATCCGGCTGTGGTGTAATAATAATAGCCGGCAGAAATATTATGGCAAAGGCGGTTAATTGTGTTTTAATATTGTTTATGTTGATATTGGGTATGCTGAGATATTTTGCCACAGCTAAAGCCGTTGCAAATTTTGCAAATTCTGACGGTTGAATCGAAAAAGTACCTATTCCGTACCAGGAGGTCGCTCCGGCAACTGTTTTTCCAAATACAAAAAGGCCCAACAGACTCAGTATAGAGATAACATATATGACACTGGCAAAACGTTCGTAAAACTTTCCATCAAGCATCAGTGTAATAAATATGAGTACGATACTTGCCGTTATTAGCATTAATTGTTTACCATATTTTTGAGACATGTCAAAAATACTCATGTGTTCCTGGTCCAGTATGGCAGAGTAAATATTCAACCACCCGGTAATTACAAATAGTCCAAATAGAAGGGCTAATAGCCAGTCAATATTTGATATGATACTTTTATTCCGACTCACTTACAGCTTGTTTTTCGTATTCTTCTAATAAAGAACCGTTAATTATTTTTTCTTCCAATCTCTCTCTGCTCACTTCTCCCTTTAAATATTTTTCAATCATTAAAGAAGCAATAGGTGCAGCCCATCTTGATCCCCAATATCCATTTTCAACAAAAACTGCTATAGCTATTTTGGGGTCTTCAACCGGGCCATAAGCTATAAATATTGAGTGATCCTGTCCATGTGGGTTTTCTGCGGTACCCGTTTTTCCCGCCAGAATTATTCCCGGTAATCTTGAATACCTGGCTGTTCCGCTTTCTGATTCAAACACAGCTACCATTCCTTTGATAACTTTATCGAAATGTTCGCTATCTATGCTTGTATGATTCTTTTTAATGAAATCCGGATTGTTAGTAGGGATATCGTCTATTTTTTTTACGATGTGAGGCGTATAGTAAAATCCGCGATTTGCTATTGTAGCAGTCATATTTGCGAGTTGTATTGGAGTAACCAATATTTCGCCCTGGCCTATTGCATTTGAAATGTTGTATGTAGCTTTCCATCTTCCTTTGCCGTATTGACGATCGTACAATTCAACAGAAGGAACAAGGCCTTTACGGCCTGTTGGTAAATCGTTGTTTAAGAATTTTCCCAGACCAAAACTTTTTACATGTTCACTCCATATTCTAAAACCTTCTTCCGTACTGGAATAGTTTTCTAATGATGCTTTGTAGCTTTGTGAGAAATAGTTGTTGCACGACCTTAATATGGCCGAATGTAAGTTGTGCGGTCTGTCATAAACACCACAGTGACATCTTACCCAAAGACTCCCATGATGAAAACCGTGATGACATGTGTATTTTGAATATTCATTAATTACTCCTTCCTGTAAGGCAATAAGTGCATTTACTACTTTGAATGGTGATCCAGGGGGGTATTCTGCTAATAGTCCTCTGTCGTAAAGAGGTTTTCCTACAGAGTCTAAAAGTAAAGAGTAGTTTTTTGATCTTTTTCTTCCAATCAGCAAGTTCGGATCGTAGCTGGGAGCAGAAATAGATGCCAGTATTTCTCCTGTTTTCGGTTCAATGGCTACTATTCCTCCTCTTTTATTTGTCATTAACTTTTCCCCGTATTGCTGTAATTGAATATCAATGGTTGAAGTGATATCTTTTCCGTTTACTGGAAGTGTGTCATACAAGCTGTTTTTGTATGAGCCTTGTATCCGGTTGTGTACGTCTACAACAAAATATTTTACACCGTTTTTGCCTCTTAATTCTTTTTCGTAAGACTTTTCTATTCCTGCAAATCCGATTTGATCTCCTTGTTTATAGTAGCCGGTAGTATCTTTTTTTAATATCCAGGTCGAAACTTCACTTACATAGCCTAATACGTTTGGAGAAGAGTTTATAGGGTATTTTCGCAATGATTTTTTCTGAATATAAAAACCCGGGAATTTGTACATTTTTTCCTGAAAAAAAGCATAGTTTTCTTTCGATAATTCCTCTACCAATACACTTGGCTTTCTCCAGGAATATACTTTAGCTTTATTCAAACGTTTTATAAAGCTCTCTTTTGTAATGTTTATTAGATTGCAGAATTCTACTGTGTCTATAGTTTTAACATTTCGGGGAACTACCATTAGGTCATAGGCAGTTTGGTTGGTTACCAATAAAACGTTATTTCTGTCGTATATGTAACCCCTGTCCGGGTATTGTATTATTTTTTGTCTTGCATTTTTCTCAGATTCAAACTTAAAAGAATCGTTTACAACTTGCAGAAAGAATAAACGTATAATAAAAATTATCGTCAGAGAAAATAACAGTATAAATGCTAAAATTTTTCTATCCATCTTTACTTATTGTCCAATTTGACAATTAGAGTGTTTAAAGTTTATTTTTTCGTAAAAATAACGAAAGAGAGAGAAGAAGCAATATAGTTGAGTATATTGTACTTAAAATAATTCTAAAAAACATGCTTTTTAGTTCGTCAAAGCTAAAGTTTTCTAACCAAAATAAAGCAATGTGATGAATTAATGTTAATGAAAAAACGTAAGTTAATGATTTTGAAAAGGGTACTTCACGTATAGAATATTTTTCACCTGCTTCCTGATTCCCCATTATGATATTAAATATTTTCTGTCTTAAATATGCTATCAAGGTTATTGAGAAAGCATTTATTCCTCCCGAATTCATGAAGAAATCGATTGATATTCCAAGGAAGAAACTACTGAGAAGAAAATACCCTAAATGTTTGTTGTAGTAAGGGAATAAAAAAACATAAAGAATATATATCTGTGGGTTGATATATCCTCCAAAATTAATGTTATTCATTATTACTACCTGTAAAAGAAGTAATAATATGAATCTTAATATATTTGAAATATTTTTTCTCATTTATCAGATTTATCCTCCTTGATATTGTTTATCTCGCTTTTATGAAGATTTTTAACTATGTATACTGACTTTATATTTGCATAGTCAACAAATGACTTTACTATAATTTCATAATAATTTTGACCTATCGGGATCTCGAAATTTTCGACAGTTCCAATGTTTATTCCGGCAGGGAAGATTGTAGAGAAACCTCCTGTAGTTATTGTGTCGCCTATATTAAATTGTGCCTCTTTGGGTATGTCGCTTAATATAAATGTATTTCTATCGTTCCCGGGCCATGAAAGAGAACCAAAATAGTTAGAGTTTTTTAATTTGGCATTTATTTGTAGGTTTTTATTGAGAACCGATATAATACTTGAATAGTTTTTTCCTACACTTTCAACTATTCCTACAATCCCATTGGTCGAAATGACTCCGTTTTCGGGTTGTATTCCGTGTACTCTTCCTTTATTGAGAGTTATGTGATTATTTCTGTTGCGAAAAGAATTGTTTATGATTTCAGCATCTGTAAAGTTATATTTTTGAATGAATTTAGCAGAACTTGAATCACTGATGTTTATGTAGTTTTTTTCTATTTCAAACATCGAAGATAATAGCATGGAATGTAGTTTTGCATTTTCTTCGAGCAGTTTTTGGTTCTCTTGTTTAAGACCTATATAAGAGTCCCAGTTGTTTGCCAGGCTGTAGATCGATCCAACAAAGTTACCTGTTGAATTCACGAATTTAGCCCTGTGGTAATCCTGGTTTTGGATAGTTAACCAGAGGGTAATCAATTGAATGAAAAGGAACAAAAAAAAGTGTTTCTTCTTTGCAAGAAAAAAAAGCAATTGCTGCATAACAATTAATTACCCTGGTTAATATTATTTTAAAAGAAAATTGAATTTATCGATATTTTTTAGGGCTATACCGGTTCCTCTAACAACCGCTCTCAACGGATCTTCAGCAATAAATACTGGTAATTCGGTTTTTTGAGAGATACGTCTGTCCAGTCCTCGAAGCATAGATCCACCACCGGCTAAATATATGCCGGTGTTGTATATGTCGGCAGATAGTTCGGGTGGAGTTGAAGATAATGCTTCCATAACAGCATCTTCTACTCTTAAAATAGACTTATCAAGTGATTTCGCAATTTCCTGATATGTTATTGTAATTTGCTTAGGTTTTCCGGTAAGTAAGTCTCTACCCTGAACATTCATCGGTTCAGGTGGGTTTTCTAATTCCGGAACTGCAGATCCTATTTCTATTTTAATTTTTTCTGCTGTACGTTCACCAACATAAAGGTTGTGTTGAGTACGCATATAATAACTGATGTCGCCGGTGAAAATATCACCCGCAACTTTTATTGATTTATCCGAAACAATACCTCCAAGAGCAATTACAGCAACTTCGGTAGTACCACCTCCTATATCAATTATCATATTCCCTTTTGGCTGGGTAACGTCAATTCCAATACCAATAGCTGCAGCCATTGGTTCCTGAATCATGTGTATTTCTTTTGCGTTAGCATGTTCTGCAGAATCTCGTACAGCACGTTTTTCTACTTCCGTTATCCCCGAAGGTATACAAATCACCATTCTTAGTGAAGGAGTGAAAAGCTTTTTTCTTATACCCGGTATACTTTTGATCATCTCTCTGATCATGTATTCCGAAGCCTGGAAATCAGCAATAACCCCATCTTTAAGAGGACGTATAGTTTTGATGTCTTCGTGGGTTTTACCCTGCATCTGGCTAGCATCTCTACCAACTGCAATTACTTTATTTGTAGTTCTGTCAATAGCTACAATTGAGGGGCTGTCAACTACTACTTTGTCATTGTGAATGATTAGAGTGTTAGCTGTACCCAGGTCGATGGCTATATCTTCAGTCATGAAATCGAAAAAACCCATGCTATATAAAGTTTATGTTATTTTAGTGTTTAAAATGTCTTGTTCCTGTGAAAACCATTGGCATATCGTTTTCATTACAGTAATCGATCGAAAGCTGATCTTTAATAGAACCGCCAGGTTGGATTACTGAGTGAATTCCGGCTTTGTTTGCTGTTTCCACCGCATCAGGGAATGGGAAAAATGCATCAGAAGCCATGGCTGCTCCATTTAAGTCAAATTCAAATGATTTTGCCTTGTGTATGGCTTGATTTAAAGCATCAATTCGCGATGTTTGTCCCGTTCCCGAAGCTATTAACTGCTTGTTCTTTGCAAGTACTATTGTGTTAGATTTAGTGTGTTTGCAAATTTTAGAAGCAAATAATAAGTCTTCAATATCTTTATCTGTTGGTCTTATGTTAGTAACAGGTTTTAAGTCTTCTTTAGTATCCGTTATACTATCTTTTTCTTGTTCTAAAATACCATTTAGAATAGTTCGAACCTGTTTTGATGGCAGTTCAATATTCTTTTGAACTAGTATAATTCTGTTTTTCTTAGATTTTAGAATATCAAGCGCTTCATTTTTGTATGAAGGAGCTATTACAACTTCACAAAAAAGCTTATTTATTTCTTCGGCAGTTTCTAAATCAATTTCAGAGTTTGATATAAGAACACCTCCAAATGCAGAAACCGGATCGCCCGCTAAGGCATCAATGTATGCCTGCTTTATTGTATTTCGTGTAGCCAGACCACATGCATTGTTGTGTTTTAAAATAGCAAATGTAGGATCGTCGTCCTTAAATTCAGCCATTAAATTAACAGATCCGTCTACATCTAAAAGGTTGTTATACGACAATTCTTTTCCGTGTAGTTTGTCGAACATAGCTTCTAAATCGCCATAGAAAATACCTTTTTGATGTGGGTTTTCTCCATAGCGCAGAACATTAGCGTTCGTTTCGCTGATTTTCAGTACTTCTTTTTTTTCATCTTTATTGAAGTAGTTGAATATTGCACTGTCGTAATGAGAAGATACATTGAATGCTTTAGATGCAAAACTCTTTCTTTGCTCTAGCGAAGTACTTCCATTTTGTTCAGAAAGAATATTGTAAACTTCCCCATACTGTTTCATTTCAGAAACAATGAGTACATCTTTGAAGTTTTTGGCAGCAGCTCTTATAAGGGAAATACCTCCAATATCTATTTTTTCAATAATATCTGCTTCAGAAGCACCTGATTCTACTGTTTTTTCGAATGGATACAGATCAACAATTACAATGTCAATAGATGGAATATTGTATTCTTTTACCTGCTCTACATCACCTTCAAAATCTCTTCTTGATAAAATTCCACCGAAAACTTTTGGGTGAAGAGTTTTCACTCTACCTCCCAAAATTGAAGGGTATGAAGTAAGATCTTCTACCGGAACAACATCGATTCCAAGGTCGTTTATGAATTTTTGTGTACCGCCTGTGGAATATATTGTTACGTTGTTTTCATGCAATTTTCTGACAATTGGCTCTAATCCATCCTTGTGAAATACCGAGATTAGTGCTCCTTTAGCTTTTTTTATGTCGCCCATTCTGTTGTGTAATTAAGCTGCGAATTTAGGTATTTATACCATAAAATCAACATATTGAACCTATTAAATGTTGATGATTTTTTTAACTTTTTTTTGTGAATAAATTAACTGTAAATAGGGATATTTACTTATTCCAAAGTATTGCTTATGATATTGCTTCGAATTTTTAAGGAAAGTGTGCTCTTTGCCCTACATGCATTGGTGACAAATAAGCTTAGAACCTTTTTGTCTTTGCTAGGGGTTACAATAGGTATTTTTGCAATTATTTCTGTGTTGTCGGCAGTTGATTCACTGGAAACTAATATTCGTTCCGAACTTGCAAGTCTTGGAGATGACGTTGTTTATGTGCAAAAATGGCCTTGGGGAGAAGGTGGTGCAGAATGGTGGAAATATATGAATAGGCCTGAAGCTACCTATAAAGATTATCAAAAGTTGACAAGTAATTTTAATAAGGCCGATGCTGTAGCAATGGCTGTTTATCCACCTTCACAAACAGTTAAGTATAAAAATAACTCTGTTAGCGAAGTGCAGGTTATTCCTATTTCTTATACTTTTCAGGACTTTGGGGCAATGGATTTGTCTAGTGGAAGGTATTTTTCACACACTGAATCAAATAACGGGAGTAATGTGGCTTTAATTGGGGCCGAAATATCTAAAGGGCTTTTTGAGAGTAGTGATCCTCTGGGAAAATATATTAAAGTTTTTGGAAGAAAGATAAGAGTGATAGGAGTTTTTGAAAAGGAAGGTTCGTCATTGCTCAATAATTCAAAAGACCAAAGAGTTTATGTGCCGTTGAATTTTATCAGGAAGCAGTATAACCTTAACGAGGGCAGATTGGGAAGTTATATTATGGTTCGACCCAAAGAAGGGATAGGAATTGAGCAGCTTAAGGATGAGTTAACGGGGGCAATGAGATCGATAAGAAGATTGCGTCCAAGAGAAAAGGATAATTTTGCATTGAATGAATTGTCAGTTTTATCAAGTGGTTTAGATGAATTCTTTGGGGTGTTAAATATTGCAGGAATTTTAATTGGAGGTTTTTCAATTTTGGTCGGAGGATTTGGTATAGCCAATATTATGTTTGTTTCGGTTAAGGAGAGAACTAATATTATTGGTATACAAAAGTCGCTTGGAGCAAAAAACTATTTTATTTTATCTCAATTTTTAGTGGAGTCGGTTGTTTTGGCTTTACTGGGTGGTTTATTTGGTCTTGGAATGGTTTTTGGGTTGACATTTATGGCGAGTGAATTTGCAGAGATGGAAATTTTCCTGGGAGTAAAAAATATAATTGTAGGTATCGCTATCTCTGTTAGTATCGGCCTCATAGCGGGAATAATTCCTGCCTGGATGGGTGCAAAAATGAACCCTGTTGATGCTATTCGAACAGGATATTGATATCGGGATACGGTATTGGCTCCATTTGTTTCGAGATTTGTTCACATACGTAACTAAGCAATTCTTCATCTTCTTTGGAAAAAGGATTTAAAATGTGCGAGTCAATATCTATTTGACCAATATTTTCTCCATTAACGAAAATAGGCACTACAATTTCTGATTTCACATCTATACTACATGCTATATAGTTGTCTTGTTCGGCTACATCCTGAACGACAAAAGTGTCATTGCTTAGAGCTACCTGTCCGCAGATTCCTTTTCCGAATGGAATAATTGTATGATCCGTTGGGGCTCCTGAAAATTTAGAAAGTTTTAATTCGTTTTTGTTTCCATTTTTAAAGTAGAAGCCTACCCAGTTATAGTGATCTATTTCGTTTTTAAGAAGATTGCATATATTTTGCAATTTCATTTCAAGCTCTAGATCAGATTCGATGATCTTATTAATTTCAGATTTATAGTTACTCGTATTCATAAAAGTATTTCGTTTTTAGCAATTGCAAAAATAGTAATAACTAATTAGTTTGGAATACAACACATAAGGTTAATGGTTGAGTGATTTATGAATATTGTTGTAAGTAAATACTTTATTAAAAGAGACTGAGGTGTAAGTAAAAAACTTGTTAGGCGATATAGAGAATGTTTTAGATTTAGATTAATATATGAGTTTGTATGAATATTGTGATTAAGATAAGTTGTCTGTATATAACGTAAGGCACTTAAGGTCAAAAAGTTGAAGTTACTGGTTTTTTAATTAAATGTTTAGTAGCTTCATTTATTAGATATGTGGTTTGCTATTTGTAACAAAATAATAAGGTGTTGATATCTAGTGATAATATTGAGAGAATAATTAATGATAATTAGAAAATTATTATTTATTTTGGGGGTTGTCAGTGATTTTAAAAATATTAGATGTTTTTAATGGTTAATTGACAGTAATATGAAAAACCCATAAACCCGATCTATGAAAAGATTTTTACTTTTTGGAGTATTAATTTTGATCTTCAATACAAGTTATTCGCAAACTATTTCTCAGCCAGATTTATGGTTTACAGATGCGTGTACAGGTAACCCTGTAGGTTTTAATTACGACGTTGGTTTTACTATACAAGGTACTTTCAACAGTGGATCTGAATTTGTTATAGAACTATCAGATAAGACGGGTGATTTTAGTTCGCCCACTGAGTTAACAAGAGTAGCTTATGTTGATGGGCAGTCTGATTATCCTGATAATATTGTTGTTTTTGATAATTCTTTGGTTGACGGAAATTCATATAAAATCCGCATAAGATCAACCAGTCCTGAAGTTTTTTCATCCGAGTCAGATAGTATAACTATTGTTTCTTCCGAAGAGCTTGTGATTACAGCCGATGGCGACACTTCTTTTTGTTCGGGTGGTTCGGTTACATTGCGATCGGATGCTAGTGTATTTCTTACCTGGTTCAAGGATGGGGTAGAGATTGTTGGGGAGAATTCATCAACTTTGTTGGTTACGGAATCAGGACAATACAGTATTAGAGCATTTTTGGGGATTTGTTATTCCGAGTCTAATATTATTGAGGTTGTTTCTACTAATGTGCCTACATCTGTGATTGATCCAAATATAAACCCTGAAATATGTTCTTCAGAGGAATTTACATTTAAAGCAAATAGTATAGATATAGATAATCCTGTATATACCTGGTATGATGAATCAAATAATGTTGTAGGTACAGGAGAGGAATTTACAACTGGAATAGCCGGTACTTATTACCTGGAAACTTCAAATCACGGAGCTTGTAGTGATGTTTCGGAACCTGTTACTTTAACTGTGTATGATGGTATAGCAGAAATTGAGCAAAGTAGCCCGATAAAATTGTGTGAGGGGAGTGATGTTGTATTAACATCTAAGGAGAAAAATACTGAATATATATATCATTGGTTTAAAGATGGTATAGAAATAATCCAGGGAATAGGACTTATAGAGTATTCAATACCCGGTTTAGAAATTAATAGGGGTAAATATCATTTAGAGGTAGAAACTCCTGCATGTAATGTGGCTTCTGCTGATGTTGAAGTTATAATAAAGGCAGTTCCTGTATTTTCTATTGTTGAAGGTGATCAGGATGGCTGTAAAGGAGATTGGATTACCCTGACATCATCGTTAGTTGATACGGAATATAATTATCAGTGGTATTATAAAAACAGTCCTCTTGTCGATTCAATCTCTACAAGTATTGATATAAATATTAGCACAGTAACAGAAGGTGATTATAAACTGGAGATGAACTTTGGCGGGGCGTGTCCCGTGATGTCGGATCCCGTTACTGTTGCAATGCACGATTTTGTAGCAGAAATTGAGCAATCAGGACCAATAGCTACTTGCGAAGGAACAGATGTAGTATTGTTGTCGAAAGAGACTAATGCAAGTTATACCTATCACTGGTTTAAGGATGGGGCGGAAGTAGCCCAGGGTGTGGGAATGTTGGAGTATACAGTTGCAGGCTTGGAGGCTAATAGTGGTAAGTACCACTTGGAAGTGGAAAGTCCTGCTTGTATTTATGCTTCAACCGGAGTTGATGTAAAAATTAAGGCAGTTCCTGTATTTTCGATAGTTGAAGGTGATCAGGATGGCTGTAAAGGAGATTGGATTACCCTGACATCATCGTTGGTTGATCCGGACTATGATTATCAATGGTATTTTAAAGGCAGTCCTCTTGTTGATTCAACCTCTACAAGTATTGATGTAAATATTAGCACAGTAACAGAAGGTGATTATAAACTGGAGATGAACTTCGGTGGAGCTTGTTCTGTGATGTCGGATCCTGTAACAATTGTAATGCACGATTTTGTTGCTGAGATAGAGCAAACAGGACCAATAGCTACTTGCGAAGGAACAGATGTGGTATTGTTGTCGAAAGAGACTAATGCAAGTTATACTTATCACTGGTTTAAGGATGGAACGGAAGTAGCTCAGGGCGTTGGAATGCATGAGTATACAGTAACCGGTTTTGAATGGAATAGTGGTAAATATCATCTGGAAGTAGAAAGCCCTTCATGTACATATATTTCAGAAGAAGTAGAAGTTGTGGTTAAGGCGGTTCCTTACTCCAAAATTATAGGTGAATTTGATGAGGAAAAATGTGAGGGAAGCGAAATAACTCTTCAGTCGGAATTAGATGATCCTGATTATACATACGAATGGTATTTTGAAGGCAAGCTGATTAGTGGTGCGAACACATCTGATCTTAATATTGTGGTTTCCGATGAAACTGCCGGAACCTATAATCTCATAGTCTCATATGGTTTGTGTGCCGGCCTTACAGCTCCTGATGAAGTTGTAATCCTGATGGCAAATCTGGAAGCTCAAATCTTGGGAGATGGAGATGTGGAAATGTGTAATGGAAGTAGTGTTGTATTAACTGCAACTGCTATAGGAAATGGATTAGAATTTGAATGGTATAAGGACGATATATTGATTACAGGAGAGAAATCAGAGAATCTTGTCGTTTCCGAAGATGGAGAATATAAGTCGAAAGTTACGTCAGATAAGGGATGTTCTCAAATGACAGATATTGTGAGTGTTTCATATGCTCAGGATAATATGGGTGTTCATGAGGATGTGATTAATATTTCTGTAGGTGAGATTGCTGAGTTTAGAGCATATGGCGGAGTTGAATATGAGTGGTATAGGGATGGAGTTTTAGTATATGATGAAAGTAATACTTATGCGGTTTCTCCACAAAGTAATACAAGCTACCAGCTTAAAATTACTAATGAAACCGGTTGTGAAAAAGTGATCGTTTTAAAGGTTATTGTTGAAGGACTGACAGCAAAAGATATTCGAAATTTGATTACTCCCAATGGCGATGGTAAAAATGATGTTTGGACAATTCCTGAGGGCTTAGCTTACTCTGGAGATGTAGAGGTAACTATCCTGACCCGACAGGGATCAATCGTCCTGCAAACGGTAAATTATCAGAATGACTGGGGAGGGGCATACAACGGTAATCTTTTACCTGCGGCAACTTATTTCTATGTTATAAAGCAAAAGGATAAAGAGCCTATTATGGGGTCGATAACTTTATTAAGATAACTCTATATTTAATTAAGATAAAAATTATTGTTTTTAGACAAATTGAAAATAACCTTACTATGATACGATTTTTACGTAAAAAATTATTAACTGTTATTGCTTTAGTGATGCTTTTTGGAGTTGCTGAGGCTCAACAATTACCGATATACAATCAGTTTAATTATAATCAGTTTGTGTATAATCCTGCATTATCAGGTGTTGATACCGAAATTCCTGTATTTACTATGATGCACCGAAATCAGTGGACGGGAGTTGATGGTGCACCGGAAACATCACTGATCTCTTTCAACGGTATCATGTCCGATAAGAATGTTGGTTATGCAGCCTATCTTTATAATGATATATCCGGGATTCTTCGTACAACATCTGCTTATGGGAATTACTCTTTCAGTTTCGATGTTGTCGATGATTTTAGAATAGCTTTGGGTTTGAGTGCCGGAATAATAAATAAAGGCCTTAATGTAGCCAGGGCAAATGTAGATGATCGGTCAGATCCTGCTTTAGGAGATTATACAGCAGGTAAAACTGTATTCGACTTCAATGCCGGAATAAATCTTTCGTATATGAACTTCGACTTTGGCTTTGCAGTTCCTCAGTTATTTGCCCAACCAATAGATTATGCCCAAAATCTTGGAGATAATTCTGTTGTTTACAAGTTGGATCGTCATTTTGTAGGGTCGTTGAAGTATACCTACGATTTTGAAATTGCTTCATTGGGAAAGCTAGGGAAAGAAGCCAGTTTAGTGCCACAGGTTATAACGCGTGTTGTTTCAAATGTTCCGGTGCAGGTTGATGCTCATTTAATGTTAGAGTTGAGGCAACTGGGATGGATCGGAGCAGGTTACAGAACAGATATGGGGCCAATGGCTAATTTGGGGGTAAATCTTACTGACGACCTTTCAGCAGGATATGCCTATGAGTTTAATGTGTCAAATGTATCCAGTCAGCTTGGATCAACACATGAGTTGTCGTTGATTTATAAACTTGGAGGAGCGAAAAGATTGATGGATAAGGTTCAAATAGAATTGGAGCAATTAAAGAAAGAGGAAATAGAGCTTATGAATCAAATGGAAGAACGTATGATTCGTCGTATGGATTCTATTGCTGAAGCTCTCCGAAATGATATTGTTATAAATGCAAATAAGCTAATTAGTCATAATGAGACGCTGGAATCTGAAGGCCTGGATTATTTAGAAGAGGATGATCTTTCTACTACAGCGAGTAATGTTGTTGCCGGTAGTAAAGGTTTTTATATAGTGGCTGGAGTATTTGCTTATCGAAAAAATGCTGAGGCCATTAATAACAAGCTCGCATCGGAAGGCTATGATGTTGAATATTTCTATAATAAGGCAAACAGATATTACTATGTGTTCCTTCGAAAATATAAAACATATGAGCAGGCTTCAAAGCTGAGAAAGAATAATATTAACGGTACTTATTTCGATGAATTGTGGATAAAGGAAGTTAAATAGTTATTATAATCGATAATTAAATTATTAATACCATATATAATAGGAGTAAGTTAGGGCTTGCTCCTTTTTTTTAGAACATATATTTGTACATTTGGTTTTGTGATGTGAAAATAAATTCTTGCCTGCTATGTTTAAACGTAATAAACCTGCTATAGTATTCTTATTGAAGTTTGTTATTGTATACGCTTCTTTGTCTGCAGTGTATTCATATTATTTGTCGACATATGAACAGGGTGAGATTCCTGAAGTCGATGCATTTACATATGAAGTTGCTGAGGAAAGTTCTGATTTGGCAAAGTTATTCGGTTTCGAAAGTTCAATTGAGATAAATGACGATGAGGCTTCTGTAAAGTTTTTGTTCGATGGCTTTTATCGGGTTAAGATTGTGGAAGGATGTAATGGTTTATCTGTGATGATATTGTTTCTTGCTTTTATAGTAGCTTTTGGTGGCAGGTTAAGAGATAAGTTGTTTTTTATTCCTTTAGGAATAGCCCTCATACATATCTCTAATATAGTGCGCCTTACCTGGCTGACATATATATATGTGTATTACTATGATTATGCACAGGCGTTTCACGATTATGTTTTTCCTTCAATAATTTACGGGATGGTTTTTGTTCTTTGGGTTGTTTGGGTTAATTACTTTGCTTTTAGGGTTAAGAAGGTAAACATATATGAAAAATGATGTTGGCAGAAAAAATCTTTGCATCGCATATCGGCGAAGTGTTTTTAGTGTAGGTGATAAAGTGTAGATAAGAAGGAATAACAATTATTATTGGTTTAATAACCCCTGTAGTACGAAGGGTACCAATAGTTGTTTCTATATCTGTTTTGTCTGTCTATTTCTTCCTGAAGCCTTACAATTTCATTTTGGTCAAATACTTTTCCTTTACGCCAGTACTCTACTGCCTTTTGCCAAATTGTTTTTTTGTCGTCATCTCTTATTAAAATATAGTCATTGTTGGTAAGTGGGTTTATTGCTTTTTCAAATGTAAACTCGAAATCCAGTGTTGAATTTTGTGTTCCGTAAGTCCATTGTTCTCCTTTAGGTGTTTTATATATAGAAGAGGGAGGACCAAATATTGAGTATACTAATCCCCTGTCGGTTCTCCATCCTTCTTTATAAGAAGTGAAGTAAACATTTGCAAACTGTATTCTTTTGTAATAAGTAGTTATCAGGTTTTCGGTTTTTGGAAGATCATTTGACATTGAAGCCCAGATCTTCTCAGTTTTTAGTTTCGAGGCATCGGTACCTACAGCCAGCTCTTCGAATTCTTCGTCAGATGTAATGTATCTCATCGGAGGAGCAATATTTTTTCTTTGCGCAATTAATGGATAGCCTTCATAGAAGTTCAATAGAGTTAAACCGCTAACTTTAGTAGTGTCTACCTGTACGTGGTATATGCCTGGTTTTTCAAATATTATAAAATCATCCGAGTTGAATTGATAGGTAGTATCTTTGGTTATTGACATTTTTTGAACGTCTCTCTCAACATATATTGGCAGAGGATATTCTGATATAGGAAAGTACCTGGTCACGTAAAATTTCGAACTTTTAAGTCTTTCAGATGAAATCTTAACCTTTGAATCAGATGCTACATAATTCATAAACTTTACACTGTTTGTAGAGTCGGTAATTATGAAGTCTTCTGCTGAACCTTTGTTTTTTTTGTCAATCGTTAATAAGTCCTCAAACTGGTGTTTCCTGAATTTATCGTTTAGAACTATACTTGCATAATAAAAATGACCATCAGGGATTTCTACGTCAAAATAGCCTACAATGGCTTCGCTTGGTATTTCGTCATTTTCACGGTCGATTTTTATTACGCCTTTTTTTATGGTCGTAGTTGTTTTGTTTTCCGGTTTTATGATATGATAATTGATTTGCGCTGAAGCTTCAAATTTTCTGCTTTGAGGATTTCTTACAAAAAGAATATCTCCCGGGGGTATTATAAAATAAAAGCGCGTGGTTTTAGCTGAGGTGTGGTATACTCTGTATGATGGGTTCCACATTTGCTCCTCATCATCGTATGCTGATGCACCGGCTAGATATCCTTTATTTGGACCACATGAATTTATTACTATAAGTGATAATATACCTATAATATATAGAAGAGTTGTTTTTTTTGATAGTAGAAGCATCTGCTTGTTATTTTAGCCTTAGCTAAAGTAGTTTTTTTCAGGGAAAGCTCAAAGCAGGAAAGTTTATTTGAATATGATTTCCGGATTTATGCGCTTTCTTTATAAGTTGTTTCTATACGTGTCCTTAAAATTTTGTTTTCTCTTTCTAAAGATTCCACTCTCTTCTTCATACTCCTGAATTTAAGAATGAAGTTCAGGATGACATAGATTTTAAAAATTACCAGTATAGCAGTTATTATATGTTTTGGTTCTATAGTCATAGTTCTTATTGTTGGGTAGCAAATATATGATTTCTAAATGGAAATAATCTTTGTTGAAACATGTTTTGATAATTATAAAGAAGGAAAATAATTACATATTTAAATATGTAATACATATACGGGATAGGAGTGTTAGTTTGATAGTAAATTTGATGTTGAGATTTTATAATAAAGCTTTGTAAAGACAGACGTTAAACTTCGTTGAAAATAAATTAGTTACAGTTTTGTCAGATTAGAAAATATCCATACATTTGCAAACCGAAAAAGTAGCGTCTTGTTGTAAGCGCTTGTTTTGGAGTGAATTAAATGTTAAATAATTATTAATCAATTTAAACTAATATGCCTACTATACAGCAATTAGTAAGAAAAGGAAGAGTGTCGTTGACTAAGAAGTCTAAATCGGCTGCACTTGATTCTTGTCCTCAACGTAGAGGGGTTTGTACACGTGTGTACACTACTACGCCTAAGAAACCAAACTCAGCAATGCGTAAAGTTGCAAGGGTAAGGTTGACTAACGGTAAGGAAGTGAACGCGTACATCCCTGGTGAAGGACATAATCTTCAGGAGCACTCGATAGTATTAGTTAGAGGCGGGAGAGTTAAAGATTTACCTGGTGTAAGATACCACATCGTTCGTGGTGCCTTAGATACAGCCGGTGTTGAAGGTAGAACTCAACGTCGTTCTAAGTACGGAACAAAACGTCCTAAGAAGTAATTAACGCCTTAAAGAGGTAAATTTTTAAACTTATTTGTCGAAATGAGAAAGAATAAAGCTAAAAAAAGACAAATTTTACCGGATCCAAAGTTTAACGACGCATTAGTAACGCGTTTCGTTAACATGATGATGTTGGACGGTAAAAAAAGTTTAGCATTCAGACTATTCTATGATGCATTAGAAATAGTTGAAGCTAAAAAACAAGATGAAGAGAAAAGTGCAGTTGAGGTATGGAAAGACGCTTTGTCAAATGTAATGCCACACGTTGAGGTTCGTAGCCGTCGTGTAGGTGGAGCTACATTCCAAATACCAATGCAGATTCGTCCTGATCGTAAAGTTTCATTAGCAATGAAGTGGATGATTTCTTATACTCGTAAAAGAAATGATAAATCATTTGCTCAAAAATTAGCTGCTGAAATTCTTGCTGCTGCAAAAGAAGAAGGAGCTGCTGTTAAGAAAAGAGTTGATACTCACAAGATGGCAGAAGCAAACAAAGCATTCTCACATTTTAGATTTTAATATAAGCAATTAGAAAAATGGCTAAAAGAGATTTAAAATATACTCGTAACCTTGGTATTATGGCACACATTGATGCCGGGAAAACGACTACGACTGAACGTGTACTTTATTATACAGGTTTAAGTCATAAGATCGGTGAGGTGCACGATGGTGCTGCTACTATGGACTGGATGGAGCAGGAGCAGGAAAGAGGTATTACAATTACTTCTGCTGCTACTACTGTATTCTGGAAATACCCTACTGTGCAAGGTCAGCCTGTAAAAGGTGAAACCAAAGATTACAAAATCAACATTATCGATACTCCGGGCCACGTTGACTTTACTGTAGAAGTAGAGCGTTCATTACGTGTACTTGACGGTGCTGTTGCTTTGTTCTGTGCTGTTGGTGGTGTAGAGCCACAGTCTGAAACTGTTTGGCGTCAGGCAGATAAATACAATGTTCCTCGTATTGGATTTGTAAATAAAATGGACCGTTCAGGTGCTGACTTCTTTAATGTAGTTGCACAAGTGAAAGAACGTTTAGGAGCTAATCCTGTTCCATTACAGGTGCCAATAGGATCTGAAGAAGATTTTAAAGGAGTAGTTGATCTTATCGAGATGAAAGGAATTATCTGGAACGAAGATGATATGGGTATGACATATCAGGAAGTTGCTATTCCGGAAGACCTTAAAGACGATGTGGAAACTTGGAGAGCTCACCTTATCGAATCTGTTGCTGAAACAAACGATGAGTTGATGGAGAAATTCTTCGAAGATCCTAATTCAATTACTCGTGAAGAATTAATGGATGCTATCCGTGTAGCTACATTAAATATGACAATTACACCAATGCTTGCAGGTTCTGCCTTTAAAAATAAAGGAGTTCAGACTGTGCTTGATGCTGTAATGTCTTACCTTCCTTCGCCTGATGACTCAGAAGGTATTGAAGGAATAAACCCTGATACAGAAAAGACTGAAATGCGTTTGCCAGATCCTGAGCAACCATTTTCTGCTTTAGCATTTAAGATTGCAACTGACCCATTCGTAGGTCGTTTGTGTTTCTTCCGTGTTTATTCAGGTACTTTACCAGCTGGTTCTTACGTTAGGAATCAACGTACTGGTAAAAAAGAACGTATTTCTCGTATTTTCCAAATGCACTCTAATAAGCAAAATGCTATCGATCAAATCGAAGCAGGAGATATTGGAGCTGGAGTTGGATTTAAAGACATCCGCACCGGAGATACTTTAACTGACGAGAAAAATCCAATCGTTCTTGAATCAATGACTTTCCCTGATCCAGTAATTGGGGTAGCTGTTGAACCTAAATCTCAGGCAGATGTTGACAAGATGGGAGTTGCTCTTGGAAAATTATCTGAAGAGGATCCTACATTTACTGTTAAAACAAACGACGATACTGGTCAGACTATTATCTCTGGAATGGGTGAGTTGCACCTTGAGATTCTTATCGATCGTATGAGACGTGAGTTTAAAGTAGAGCTTAATCAGGGTCAACCACAAGTTGAGTACCGCGAATCTATTACTCAAGAGTTTCAACACCGTGAGGTTTATAAGAAACAATCAGGTGGTCGTGGTAAATTCGCTGATATCGTATTTACGATAGGACCTGCTGATGAGGGTAAAGAAGAATTCCAGTTTGAATCTAAAATTAAAGGTGGTAACGTTCCTAAGGAATTTGTTCCATCTATTGAAAAAGGATTCAAAGAAGCAATGAAAAACGGTACTCTAGCCGGATTTGAAGTTGTTGGAATGAAAGTTACTTTGCTTGATGGATCTTTCCACCCTGTGGATTCTGATCAATTATCATTTGAGTTGGCTGCAAAACTAGGATTTAAAGCTGCTGCAAAATCTGCAGGGCCAAAAATTCTTGAACCACTTATGAAGTTAGAAGTTGTTACTCCTGAAGAAAACATGGGTGATGTTGTTGGTGATCTTAACCGTCGTCGTGGACAAGTAAACGGTATGGATGCTAAAAACGGAGCTCAGGTTATAAAGGCAGATGTTCCATTATCGGAGATGTTTGGATATGTTACTTCATTGAGAACAATTTCATCTGGTCGTGCTACTTCTTCAATGGAATTCTCTCACTATTCAGAGACTCCTGCGAATATTTCAGAAGCAGTTATAGCAGAAGTAAAAGGATAATCATTAAGATTTAGGAAAATGAGTCAAAAAATTAGAATAAAATTAAAGTCTTACGATCATATGTTGGTTGATAAATCAGCAGAGAAGATCGTAAAATCTGTTAAGTCAACAGGAGCTGTAGTAAATGGACCAATTCCATTACCTACAAATAAAAAAATCTTCACGGTTCTTCGTTCTCCTCACGTGAACAAGAAATCAAGAGAGCAATTTCAATTGAGCACATTTAAACGTCTTTTAGATATTTATAGCTCATCATCAAAAACAATTGATGCTTTGATGAAGTTAGAATTGCCTAGTGGTGTTGAAGTAGAGATCAAAGTCTGATTTTAATAATAAATAAATTCAAATTCCAAAATGTCTGGATTAATTGGAAAAAAAGTTGGGATGACTAGCATCTACAATGAAGCAGGTAAATCGTTTCCTTGTACAGTGATCGAATGCGGTCCTTGTGTTGTTACCCAAGTCAGAACCGAAGAAGTTGATGGATATGTATCTGTACAACTTGGTTTCGATGACGCTAAAGAAAAGAATGTAAGCAAGGCATTGTTAGGACATTTTAATAAAGCGGGTGTTTCTCCAAAAAAGAAACTAGTCGAATTTAAAGGTTTTGACTCTGAAGTGAAAATTGGCGATTCAATTGCTGTAGATCACTTCGTAGAGGGAGAATATGTTGATGTTACCGGTATTTCTAAAGGTAAAGGTTTCCAGGGTGTTGTGAAACGCCACGGATTTAGAGGTGTAGGTGATGCAACGCACGGTCAACACAACCGTTTAAGAGCACCCGGGTCAATCGGTGCGGCATCCTATCCTGCACGTGTATTCAAAGGAATGCGCATGGCAGGTCAAATGGGAAATGAGCAGGTAACTGTTGAGAACTTACAGGTTCTTAAAGTTGATGCTGAAAAAAATCTATTAGTTGTAAAAGGATCTGTACCAGGACCTAAAAACGCTTACTTAATCATAAGAAAGTAATGGAAGTAGCAGTATTAGATATCAACGGAAAAGAAACTGGTAGAAAAGTAGAGCTATCAGATTCTATCTTCGCTGTAGAACCTCACACTCACGCTATTTACCTAGACGTTAAGCAATATCTTGCCAATCAACGTCAGGGTACGCATAAAACAAAAGAGAGAGCTGAGATTACAGGAAGTACTCGTAAGATTAAGAAACAAAAAGGAACAGGTACAGCTCGTGCGGGTAGTATCAAATCACCATTGTTCCGTGGAGGAGGTCGAGTATTCGGACCACGTCCTAGAAGTTATTCTTTCAAGCTTAATAAAGGGTTGAAAAGATTGGCAAGAAAATCAGCTTTAAGTATGAAAGTTGCCGAAAAACAACTTTTTGTAGTTGAGGATTTCAATTTTGAAGCACCAAAAACTAAAGACTTTATCAATGTTTTAAAGGCTTTCGGACTAGAATCTAAAAGATCACTAGTGGTGTTGAGCGAAACAAATAAAAATGTATATTTGTCGGCGCGAAATTTGAAAGGGACAAACGTCGTGAATTTCAATGAATTAAACACTTATTCAATTATGAATAATAAAGGTGTTCTTCTAAGTGAAGGTTCAGTGAAAGAAATTGAGAACATTTTAAGTAAATAGGCATGGGGATTATCATTAGACCAATCATTACAGAAAAGATGACAGCTGAAAGCGAAAAGTTTAATCGCTACGGTTTCATTGTTGATCCTAAAGCTAACAAGCTGCAAATTGCAGAAGCTGTTAAGGAGATGTACGGGGTTAGTGTTGAGAGAGTTAACACTATGAACTATGCCGGAAAAAAGAAAAGTCGTTACACTAAAGCCGGAGTAATTAGCGGAAAGACGAATGCTTATAAAAAAGCTATCGTTGAAGTAGCAGAAGGCGAGAGTATTGATTTTTATAACAATATCTAAGAAGGATGTCAGTTAGAAAATTAAAACCAACAACACCAGGACAACGTTTCAAAGTAGTAAGTGACTTTGATATGTTAACGATGGGTAATGCTCCCGAGAAAGCATTAGTAAAAGGTAAGCACAGATCTGGTGGTCGTAACAACACAGGACGTATGACTATGCGCTACATTGGTGGTGGTCATAAGAGGCGTTACAGACAAATTGATTTCAAAAGAAATAAATTTGGAGTACCTGCTACTGTGAAGTCGATCGAATATGATCCAAACCGTACAGCATTTATCGCTTTATTGTGGTATGCTGATGGTGAGAAGCGCTATATCATTGCACCAGCAGGCCTAGAAGTAGGTCAAACTGTAGTTTCTGGAGAGAGTGTTGCTCCCGAAGTAGGAAATGCAATGAAATTGGCTAACATTCCTTTAGGTACTATTATTTCTGCAATCGAGATGCGCCCTGGGCAGGGAGCTGTTATAGCACGTAGTGCCGGAACATTTGCTCAGCTTGTAGCTCGTGAAGGGAAATATGCAACTGTAAAGATGCCCTCAGGCGAAACCAGAATGATACTTGTAGACTGTATGGCTGCTATAGGAGTTGTTTCAAACTCTGATAATCAGTTGTTAGTTTCAGGTAAAGCCGGTAGAAGCCGTTGGTTAGGACGTCGTCCTAGAACTAGACCAGTAGCTATGAACCCAGTCGATCACCCAATGGGTGGTGGTGAAGGTCGTGCTTCAGGAGGTCACCCACGTTCTAGAAACGGTATTCCTGCAAAAGGATTTAAGACTAGATCTAAGAAGAAGGCTAGTAATAAGTATATTATTGAAAGAAGAAAGAAATAATAGATTATGGCTCGTTCATTAAAAAAAGGACCATACGTTCACTACAAGCTTGACAAAAAAGTTCAAGCCAATGTAGAATCAGGAAAGAAAAGCGTTATTAAGACTTGGTCTCGCGCTTCATTGATTACACCTGATTTTGTAGGGCAAACAATTGCTGTACACAACGGAAGACAATTTATTCCTGTGTACGTTACAGAGAACATGGTTGGTCATAAATTAGGCGAATTTGCACCCACACGTACGTATCGTGGTCATGGAGGCGCAAAAAATAAAGGTAAAAGATAATAAAGGATTATCATGGGAGTTCGTAAAAAACAAAGAGCTGAGGCGATTAAAGCTGAGAAAAAGTCAGTTGCATTTGCTAAGCTAAATAACGTACCAACTTCTCCTCGTAAGATGAGATTGGTAGCAGATTTAGTTCGTGGAGTTGAAGTTGATAAAGCACTTCAAATCCTGAAATTCAACACAAAAGAAGCTTCTGGGAGACTGGAAAAACTTCTTTTGTCTGCAATTGCAAATTGGCAAGCTAAAAACGAAGACGCAAGTTTAGAAGATAGCCAATTGTTCGTGAAAGAAATTTATGTTGATAGTGCTAGAATGTTGAAACGTTTACGTCCCGCTCCACAAGGGCGTGCACACAGAATCAGAAAACGTTCTAACCACGTAACATTGGTAATTGGTAGTAACCAAAATACTGAAATTAATTTATAGTATGGGACAGAAAACAAATCCAATCGGTAATCGTTTAGGAATCATCAGAGGATGGGATTCTAACTGGTACGGTGGACGTAACTACGGAGACAAGATTGCTGAAGATAGTAAAATTCGAAAGTATGTATATGCTCGTTTAGCTAAAGCAAGTGTTTCTCGAGTTATTATAGAACGTACACTTAAATTAGTTACTGTTACTATCACTACTGCCAGACCTGGTATCATTATTGGTAAAGGTGGGCAAGAAGTAGATAAGTTAAAAGAAGAGTTAAAGAAAATAACTGGCAAGGAAGTTCAGATCAATATCTATGAGATCAAACGTCCTGAGCTTGATGCTAATTTAGTTGCTGCGAGTATCGCTCGTCAGATCGAAGGAAGAATTTCTTTCCGTCGTGCAATAAAAATGGCTATCGCAGGTACCATGAGAATGGGTGCTGAAGGTATTAAAGTTCAGGTTTCTGGTAGATTGAACGGAGCTGAGATGGCACGTAGTGAGGGTTATAAAGATGGACGTATTCCTCTATCAACTTTTAGAGCTGATATTGATTACTCATTGAAAGAAGCTCATACTACTTATGGTCGTCTTGGAATTAAAGTCTGGATCATGAAAGGAGAGTTATACGGAAAACGCGACTTGTCGCCATTAGCAGGAATGAGCAAAAAGCAAAGTTCTAAAGGTGGAGCAAGAGGTGGTAAATTCTCTGGACGTAAAGGACCTAAAAGAAAATAAGGAATTTCCTAGTTAAAAGTATTTAAACATGTTACAGCCAAAAAGAACAAAGTTCCGCAAAATGCAGAAAGGCCGTATGAAAGGACTGTCTCAAAGAGGTAGTACACTTTCGAACGGAATGTTTGGTATCAAAGCCTTACAAGGATCCTGGATGACTGCGAGACAAATCGAAGCAGCACGTATTGCTGCCACTCGTCATATGAAGAGGGAAGGGCAATTGTGGATTAAAATCTTCCCAGACAAACCTGTTACCAAAAAACCATTAGAAGTACGTATGGGTAAAGGTAAAGGTAATCCTGAATTATTCGTTGCTGTTGTAAAACCAGGACGAATTTTATTTGAAGTAGGAGGTGTGCCAATGGAAGTAGCAAAAGAGGCTTTACGTCTTGCTGCTCAAAAATTGCCGGTTACTACTAAGTTTGTTGTAGCAAGAGATTACGTTGAAGCTTAATTCAAAGACAGATGAAACAATCAGAAATCAGAGAACTATCTACAGCTGAATTACAAGAAAAACTTGGAGAAGTAAAGGCTGAGTACACTAAAATGAAGATTAATCATTCAGTGACTCCATTGGAAAACCCAATGCAGCTTCGTAAGCTACGTCGTGATGTTGCACGTGTAGCTACAGAGCTTACAAAAAGAGAACTTCAATAACAAGGATGTAATATCTGCTGAAGATGGAAAAAAGAAATTTAAGAAAAGAAAGAATAGGTGTTGTTGCCAGTAACAAAATGGACAAGTCAATTGTTGTTACTGTTGAGAAAAAGGTAAAGCACCCATTGTACGGTAAATTCGTTTTAAAAACGAAAAAATTTACTGCACACGACGAAGAAAACACCTGCAACGAGGGAGATACTGTTCGTATAATGGAGACACGTCCATTGAGCAAGTCAAAACGTTGGAGATTAGTTGAAATTTTAGAAAGAGCTAAATAATTATGGTTCAACAAGAGTCGAGATTAAAAGTCGCAGATAATACCGGAGCAAAGGAAGTCCTTGTAATCCGAGTATTAGGAGGTACGAAGAGGAGATACGCCTCAGTTGGAGATAAAGTAGTTGTTACTGTTAAACAAGCTACTCCAACTTCTTCTGTAAAGAAGGGGACTGTATCTACCGGAGTCGTAGTTCGTACAAAAAAAGAAGTAAGACGTCCTGATGGTTCTTACATTCGTTTTGATGAAAACGCCGTTGTGTTGTTAACTGCACAAGGAGAGATGAGAGGTACTCGTGTATTCGGTCCTGTAGCCAGAGAGTTACGTGACAAGCAATACATGAAAATTGTTTCACTAGCACCCGAGGTGCTTTAATTCCTGTTGAGAAATGGCAAAATTAAAGATCAGAAAAGGAGATACTGTTAAAGTTATCGCCGGTGAATCAAAAGGTGTTGAAGGGAAAGTTTTAGAAGTTTTCCGTGACACAAACAAGGCTTTAGTAGAAGGTGTTAATATGATTAAAAAACACAACAAGCCTAGCGCTCAGAATCCTCAAGGTGGGATCGAAGAAAAAGAAGCCCCAATTCAAATTTCTAACTTATCTTTGTTGGATCCTAAATCAGGAGAGACAACAAAAGTTGGAATTAGATTTGAGGATGGTAAGAAAGTGAGATATTCAAAAAAATCAGGCGAAGTAATTAAGTAATATGGCTTATTCACCAAGATTAAAAGAGCAGTACAAGAATAAGATTGTTGACGCTCTTATGAAGGAGTTCGGTTACAAGTCTATCATGCAGGTGCCACGTTTAGAGAAAATTGTTATTTCTCAAGGTGTTGGTGCAGCTGTTGCCGACAAGAAACTTGTCGATCATGCAGTTGAAGAAATGACTAAGATTGCCGGACAAAAAGCAGTTCCTACGATATCAAAGAAGGATGTTGCTAGTTTTAAACTTCGTAAAGGGATGCCTATCGGAGCAAGAGTTACATTACGTAATGAAAATATGTATGAATTTCTTGATCGTTTAACTGCAGCTGCTTTACCACGTATACGTGATTTTAAAGGAGTTAAAGCAGATGGATTCGACGGTAGAGGAAATTATAACCTAGGGATAACTGAACAAATTATCTACCCTGAAATTAATATTGATAAAATCAATAGGATTACAGGTATGGATATTACATTTGTAACTTCTGCTAACACCGATAAGGAAGCAAAAGCATTATTAACAGGATTCGGATTCCCATTTAAAAAGAATTAAGGATGGCTAAAGAATCAATGAAAGCCCGCGAGGTTAAAAGACAAAAACTTGTTGACCGTTACGCTGAGAAAAGAGCTGCTTTATTAGAGGCAGGAGATTACGAAGGATTACAAAAACTTCCTAAAAACGCATCTCCGGTTCGTTTACACAACCGTTGTAAATTAACTGGACGTCCAAAAGGATATATGCGTCAGTTTGGAATTTCACGTGTAACATTCCGTGAAATGGCAAACGAGGGGTTGATCCCGGGAGTAAAGAAAGCAAGTTGGTAAAATAGAAAATTTAAGCAAAGATGGTTACAGATCCAATAGCAGATTATTTGACACGTGTACGTAATGCCATTATGGCAGGACATCGCGTTGTGGAGATCCCAGCCTCAAATATGAAAAAAGAAATAACTAAAATCCTTATGGACCAGGGTTATATCTTAAATTATAAATTTGAGAATGAAGACACTCCAAAAGCGTCAATCAAAATTGCATTAAAATACGATAAACTTACCAAAACTCCTGCAATCAAGAAACTGGAAAGAGTTTCTACTCCTGGACTTAGAAATTACTCAAGTGCAAAAGAGATGCCTAGAGTGATGAATGGTCTTGGTATTGCAATTGTTTCTACTTCACAAGGTGTTATGACGAACAAAAAAGCTCGTCAAAACAACATCGGAGGAGAGGTGTTGTGTATCGTTTATTAATATATTAAGACTCGTAAGAAATGTCAAGAATAGGAAAAAATCCAGTCGTTATCCCAGCCGGAGTAACAGTAGATTTAAAAGACGGCGTTGTTACAGTAAAAGGGAAATTGGGCGAATTGAGTCAGGAAATTAAAGACATCGACGCAAAAATCGAAGATGGTCGTGTAGTTTTCAATCGTTCTTCTGATAAAACCGATGTTAGAGCTAAGCATGGTCTTTATAGAGCATTAGTTGCTAACATGATTCAGGGAGTTACTGAAGGATTCAGTACTGCACTTGAATTGGTAGGTGTAGGTTATAGAGCTACATCTCAGGGACAAAAATTAGATTTGTCTTTAGGTTTCTCTCACAATATTGTAATCGAACTTCCAAAAGAGGTTAAAGTTGAAGCTGATACACAGAAAGGGAAAAACCCTATCATTAAGTTATCTTCAATTGACAAACAATTGTTAGGTTCGGTAGCAGCTAAAATTAGAGGCTTCCGTAAACCTGAGCCTTACAAAGGAAAAGGAGTTAAGTTTGTTGGAGAACAAATTAGAAGAAAAGCTGGTAAAACTGCATAATTTAAATAAGTTATGGCAATAACAAAAGAACAAAGAAGACAGACGATAAGATATAGAGTTCGTAGTACCGTGTCAGGTACGGTTTCTCGCCCACGCTTGTCAGTTTTCAGAAGTAACAAAGAAATTTACGCACAGTTGATTGATGACGTAAAAGGTGTTACATTAGTGGCCGCTTCATCTAACGTAAAAGATTTAGCAGGTAAAACTAAAATGGAACAAGCAAATGCAGTAGGGAAACTTATTGCAGAGAAAGCATTAGCTGCCGGTTTGGAGGCAGTTGTTTTCGACAGAGGCGGATATTTATATCACGGAAGAGTTAAATCATTGGCGGAAGGCGCCAGAGAAGGCGGTCTTAAATTCTAATAATTATGTTTGAAGAATATAAAAACGTAGAAAAAGTTAAGCCAAGTGGTTTAGATTTAAAAGACCGATTGGTTAGTATTCAACGTGTTACTAAAGTAACAAAAGGTGGTAGAAACTTCGGTTTTTCTGCAATTGTTGTAGTAGGTGACGAAAACGGTGTAGTTGGATACGGTTTAGGTAAGTCAAAAGAAGTTGCAGAAGCAATTTCTAAAGGAGTTGAAGAGGCTAAGAAAAACTTAGTTCGTATTCCTTTACTTGATGGTACATTACCTCATGAGCAGTATGGTAAGTTTGGTGGAGCGCACGTATTTATACGTCCTGCATCACACGGTACCGGAGTTATTGCAGGTGGTGCTGTACGTGCGGTATTAGAAACAGTAGGTGTGAAAGACGTACTTTCTAAGAATAAAGGTTCAAATAACCCTCACAATGTTGTGAAAGGTACATTCGATGCTTTATTGAACCTTAGAAGTGCTGAAACTGTTGCAAAACAAAGAGGTATCTCTTTGAGTAAAGTGTTTAAAGGATAAAAACCGATTAAGATGGCAAAAGTAAAAATTAAGCAAGTACGAAGTAAAATTCGTCGTCCGGGTAATCAGAAGAAGACCCTTGAAGCTCTTGGTTTGCGTAGAATCGGTCAAGTTGTTGAACACGAAAGCACACCAGCTATCATGGGAATGATAAAAACTGTAGAACATTTAATCTCTGTTGAGGAAATTTAATAATATGGATTTAAGTAAATTAAAACCAGCCGAAGGTTCTGTAAAATCTCGTAAGCGTATTGGACGTGGACAAGGTTCAGGATACGGTGGTACCTCTACAAGAGGTCATAAAGGAGCTAAGTCTCGTTCTGGTTACTCTCGTAAGATTGGTTTCGAGGGGGGTCAAATGCCACTTCAAAGACGTGTTCCTAAATTTGGTTTCAAAAACATCAATCGTGTTGAGTACCAGGGTATAAACCTTGATACACTACAATCATTGGTAGAAAGCGGAAAAGTCACTGATACGGTAACTCAGGATATCCTTATTCAGGAAGGAGTTATTGGTAAAAATGATCTAATAAAAATATTAGGTCGTGGTGAGCTTAAAGCAAAACTAAATATAACTGTTCATAAATTTACTGCTTCTGCTAAGGCGGCTATCGAAGCTGCAGGTGGAGAAGCAATTACTCTATAAGCCAAGATAAATGAAGAACTTGATTGAAACTCTGAAAAATATCTGGAAGATTGAAGATTTACGCCAAAGGATCCTAATTACTGTAGGATTCCTTTTGGTGTATCGTTTTGGATCTTATATTCCACTTCCCGGAATCAATCCAGGAGAATTAAGTGCGTTACACGCACAAACTTCTGATGGGTTACTGGGATTATTGAATGCCTTCACAGGAGGTGCATTTGCTAATGCTTCTATTTTAGCATTAGGTATTATGCCATACATTTCTGCATCTATTGTAGTGCAGTTGATGGGAATGGCAGTACCTTATCTTGCTAAACTTCAAAAAGAAGGAGAAAGTGGAAGAAAGAAAATCAACCAGATTACTAGATGGTTAACCATCGGAATTACATTGGTACAAGCACCGGGTTATATAACTAACTTAAAAGCACAACTTCCTCCGCAGGCATTTTTGCTTAACGATGGTTTGTTTTGGTTTTCCGGGATTGTAATTTTAGTAGCCGGTACTGTGTTTACAATGTGGCTAGGTGAAAAGATTACAGATAAAGGTATCGGGAATGGTATATCGCTGATCATTATGGTTGGTATTATGGCTCGTTTCCCACAATCAATTGCTCAGGAATTTGTTGATAAAGTTGAAGCAGCAGGTGGAGGATTAGTAATCCTTTTAGTTGAAGCAGTTTTTTGGATGTTAGTAATTCTGGTTTCTATACTACTAGTTCAGGGTACTAGAAGAATACCGGTTCAGTATGCTAGAAGATCGGTAGCAAGTTCATCAAAGTTTAATATGGGAGGTGCTGTTGGCGCACGCCAATATATCCCATTAAAAGTAAACGCGGCTGGGGTTATGCCAATTATCTTTGCTCAAGCAATTATGTTTATTCCGGTAAGCTTATTTGGATTGGTGCAAAGTGATTCAATGCAGGGAATGGTGGCTATATTCTCTAACATTAACGGATTATGGTATAATCTTGTTTTCGGTTTATTAATCGTACTGTTTACTTATTTTTATACAGCAATCACTGTGCCGACTAATCAAATGGCAGATGACATCAAGAGAAACGGTGGTTTTGTTCCGGGAATTAAACCTGGAAAAGATACTTCAGATTACCTGGATACAATTATGTCACGTATCACACTTCCAGGTTCTCTATTTTTAGCATTAATTGCTGTATTACCTGCTTTAGCTTACCAAGCTGGAGTTAATCAATCTTTTGCATTGTTCTTTGGTGGAACGTCTTTGCTTATTATGGTTGGAGTTGTATTAGATACTCTTCAACAGGTAAATTCTCACTTATTAAATCGTCATTATGATGGTTTGATGAAAAGTGGTAAATTAAGAGGAAAAGCTGAAATAGCTTAATTAATTAGAATATATGGCAAAGCAAGCAGCAATAGAACAAGATGGAACAATCATAGAGGCATTATCTAATGCTATGTTTCGCGTAGAGCTTCAAAATGGTCACATTGTGACAGCTCATATCTCAGGGAAAATGCGTATGCATTATATTAAGTTACTTCCCGGTGATAAAGTGAAATTAGAAATGTCTCCTTACGATTTGTCTAAAGCAAGAATTACTTATAGATACTAAGAACATTTTAGAATAAGATGAAAGTTAGAGCGTCAGTAAAAAAGAGAAGTCCTGAGTGTAAAATAGTGCGCAGAAAAGGACGTTTGTATGTTATTAACAAAAAGAATCCTCGTTTTAAACAACGTCAGGGATAATTTAAATTAGAAACAAAAGTCTATGGCACGTATTGCAGGGGTAGATTTACCTAAACATAAAAGAGGTGTAATAGGTCTTACTTATATCTATGGATTAGGTAGGAGTAATGCGAAAAGTATCTTAGCAGCTGCTGAAATCAGTGAAGATACTAAGGTTCAGGATTGGTCGGATGAGGAATTGTCAAAGATTCGTACACTAATTCAAACTGAGTATAAAGTTGAGGGAGAATTAAGATCAGAAGTTCAGTTGAATATCAAACGTCTTATGGATATAGGATGTTACAGAGGTATTCGTCACAGATCCGGTCTTCCATTAAGAGGACAGCATACGAAGAACAATTCAAGGACTCGAAAAGGTAAGAGAAAAACAGTTGCTAACAAAAAGAAAGCAACTAAATAATTATTAGGATATGGCGAAGTCTAATAAAGGCGCTAAGAAGCGTAAAGTTAAGGTTGAAACAGTTGGAGAAGCTCACGTTAGTTCTTCATTCAACAATATAATCATATCTTTAACGAATAAGAATGGTCAAGTGATATCTTGGTCGTCTGCAGGTAAGATGGGATTTAGAGGTTCGAAAAAGAATACTCCTTATGCAGCTCAGGTTGCAGCTGAAGATTGTGCAAAAATTGCTCATGAAGCTGGCTTGAGAAAAGTAAAAGTTTATGTTAAAGGACCTGGAAATGGGCGTGAGTCAGCAATCCGTTCTCTACACAACAGTGGAGTAGAAGTTATGGAGATTGTTGATGTTACTCCATTACCACACAATGGATGTCGTCCTCCAAAGCGCAGAAGAGTATAACTTTAAAGAATTAAAAGAAAAAGAAATGGCTAGATATAGAGGTCCAAAAACAAAAATTGCACGTAAATTTGGCGAAGCGATTTTTGGTGACGATAAGTCGTTTGAGAAAAGAAATTATCCTCCAGGACAGCATGGAGCTTCTAAGCGTAGAGGTAAGAAATCTGAATATGCTATCCAGTTGGAAGAAAAGCAAAAAGCTAAATATACTTACGGTATTTTAGAGAGACAATTCTCTAATTTATTTAAGAAAGCTTCTGCAAGTAAAGGAATTACCGGTGAGGTTCTTCTTCAACTTTGTGAAGCCAGATTAGATAACGTAGTGTATCGTTTAGGAATTGCTCCAAGTCGAAGAGCAGCACGTCAGCTGGTTTCTCACCGTCACATTACTGTAAACGGAGAGCTAGTTAACATTCCATCGTACAGCCTTAAGGCCGGAGATGAAGTTGCAGTTAGAGAGAAATCAAAATCTCTTGTGGTAGTTGATGATTCAATTGCCCAAAGACAAGATTCATATGAGTGGATGACTTGGAATTCTGAAACTAAATCAGGAAGGTTTGTTACTGTTCCTGAAAGAAGTCAGATTCCTGAAAACATTAAGGAGCATTTAATCGTTGAATTGTATTCTAAGTAATTGTAACTTTCAGACTAAATTAATTTATACTTATGGCAATTTTGAATTTCCAAAAGCCTGACAAGGTAATTTTGATTGAATCAAGTGAATTTGAAGGTCGATTTGAATTTCGCCCTTTAGAACCAGGTTTCGGTCTTACAGTAGGTAATGCACTAAGAAGAGTTCTTCTTTCTTCTCTTGAAGGATATGCTATTGCATCTGTGAAAATTGAAGGGGTAGAACATGAATTTTCTACAATCAAGGGAATTGTTGAAGATGTAACAGAAATCATCCTCAACCTAAAACAAATTCGTTTTAAACAACAAATAGAAGATGTAGATTCTGAAAATGTTTCTATTTCTATCTCAGGTCAGGATAAGATAGTTGCCGGGGATTTCCAAAGATTTATTTCTGGTTTCCAAGTACTAAATCCAGATTTAGTTATTTGTAACATGGATAAATCAGTGAAGTTCGATATGGAGCTGACTATCGAAAAAGGACGTGGATTTGTCCCTGCTGAGGAGAATAAAAGATCTTCTGCGGCAATAGGAACAATATTTGTTGATTCGATATTCACACCTATTCGTAACGTTAAATACGGAATCGAAAACTATCGTGTAGAGCAAAAAACCGATTACGAAAAATTGGTTCTTGACATTAAAACCGATGGTTCTATCTTACCTAAAGATGCTTTGACAGAAGCAGCTAAGATTTTGATTCACCATTTCATGTTATTTTCTGATGAAAGAATTACATTGGAAGCTGAGGAAATTGCGAAGACAGAAAATTACGATGAAGAATCGTTACACATGCGTCAACTTCTAAAAACGAAGTTGATTGATATGGATCTTTCTGTAAGAGCATTAAATTGTTTAAAAGCTGCTGAAGTTGATACTTTAGGAGAATTGGTTGCTTATAATAAATCTGATTTGATGAAATTCAGAAACTTTGGTAAAAAATCATTAACTGAACTTGAAGAGTTAGTTAATGTCAAAGGATTGAATTTCGGAATGGACTTAGCTAAGTATAAGTTAGAGAAAGAATAGTCGAGCAATCGACAAATATCATTTGATAGATGAGACACGGAAAGAAATTTAATCATTTAGGTAGAAAAACCGGACATAGAAAAGCTATGTTGTCAAACATGGCATGTTCACTGGTTGAGCACAAAAGAATTACTACCACTGTTGCAAAGGCAAGAGAGCTTAGAAAGTACGTTGAGCCTTTAATCACTAAATCAAAAGAAGATACTACTCACTCAAGACGTGTAGTGTTCTCATATTTGAAAAATAAATATGCAGTTGCTGAGTTATTTCGCGAGGTAGCAGCAAAAGTAGGTGATAGACCGGGTGGATATACGCGTATTATCAAGCTTGGAAATCGTCAGGGAGATAACGCTGAAATGGCGATGATCGAACTAGTTGATTTCAATGAGTTGTACAACGCAAAACAACCAGCTAAAAAAGCTAAATCTACAAGACGTGGTCGTAAAAAAGCTGAGAAAAGCGAAGAGCCGACTACAGAAGTAGAAAATAATGAAGAGAACTAGTGAAAATCTAGAGATATAATTAAAAAAGGATACCCTTATGTAAGGTTATCCTTTTTTTTGTGATTATATTTGCCAAACTTATTTTCAAAAGGAAAGAAATGAAGCTTAAGGATCGAAAAAAAGCAATCTTACTGTTAGAGGATGGTACTGTTTTTTACGGTAAATCTATTGGAATTGAAGGAACTGCAACCGGAGAAATCTGTTTTAATACAGGTATGACAGGTTATCAGGAAATCTTTACAGACCCTTCATATTTCGGTCAACTTATGGTTGCAACAAATGCTCATATAGGAAACTATGGAGTAAATAAAGAAGAAGTAGAGTCCGGTGACATGAAAATTGCCGGTTTAATATGCAAGAATTTTAGTGATGATTATTCTCGCCCGGCAGCAGATGGTTCAATAACGAATTATTTTGAAGAAGAAAATAAGGTAGCTATATCGGATGTAGATACCCGTGCATTAGTTCGTCATATTAGAGATAAGGGTGCTATGAATGCGATCATCTCAACTGATTGCGATAATATCACCGAATTAAAATCTAAATTGGAGTCGGTTCCTAGTATGGACGGTTTGGAATTAGCATCTAAAGTTTCTACTAAAGAACCTTATTTCTTTGGAGAAGAGGATGCTGCTTACAAAGTTGCTGTACTTGACTTAGGAGTAAAGAAAAATATTTTAAGAAACCTTGCATCACGCGATTGTTACTTGAAAGTTTTCCCTTATGATACTCCTTTGGAGGAAATGAAGAAGTGGAATCCCGATGGATATTTCCTTTCAAACGGACCCGGTGATCCGGAGCCACTGGCTAAAAGCCGTCAGGTAGCAACCGATGTATTGGATAATGATTATCCGTTATTCGGAATTTGTTTAGGTCACCAAATTATTTCTTTGGCCAATGGCGTTAGTACATATAAGATGCATAATGGCCACAGAGGAATTAATCATCCGGTGAAAAACTTAGCTACGGGAAAAGGAGAAATTACTTCTCAAAATCACGGTTTTGTTATTAAAAGAGAGGATGTAGATAAGAACGATAATATCGAGATTACTCACTTGCATTTGAATGACGATACCGTAGCAGGAATACGAATCAAGGATAAAAACTGTTTCTCAGTTCAATATCACCCGGAGGCAGCTCCTGGACCAAATGATTCTACTTACCTGTTTGATCAATTTGTGGAAAATATACGTAAACATAAAAATTAGAAAAATGAGTATTATTTCAAGTATTCATGCGAGACAAATCCTTGATTCCAGAGGGAATCCTACAATCGAAGTAGATGTAGTTACTGAGAATGGAGTATTAGGACGCGCTGCTGTACCATCTGGTGCATCAACAGGAGAGTCTGAAGCTGTTGAGCTTCGCGATGGTGGTGATTTATACATGGGAAAAGGCGTAATGAATGCCGTTAAGAATGTAAATGAAATCATTGCAGAGGAATTAGTTGGATTCTCAATATTCGAGCAAAATTTGATCGATAAGATCATGATCGAAATTGATGGAACTCACAATAAAGCTAAATTAGGGGCAAATGCTATTTTAGGTGTTTCTTTAGCAGTTGCTAAAGCTGCTGCAAATGAGCTTGGTTTGCCATTGTTCCGTTATGTTGGAGGGGTTAGTGCAAACACACTTCCCGTTCCAATGATGAACATAATCAACGGTGGATCTCACTCTGATGCTCCTATTGCATTTCAGGAGTTTATGATTATGCCGGTTGTTGCTGATTCTTTCTCTACGGCTATACGTATGGGAACTGAAATTTTCCATAACCTTAAGAAGCTACTTCACAATCGTGGTTTAAGTACTGCAGTTGGTGATGAAGGTGGATTTGCTCCAAATCTTGATGGGACTGAAGATGCTATTGAAAGTATTATGAAAGCTATCGAAATGGCTGGTTATAAGCCTGGAGAAGAAGTTAAGATAGCAATGGATGCTGCTGCTTCAGAATTCTTTAAAGATGGAGTATATGATTATGCATTGTTCGAAGGAGATAAAGGAGTTAAGCGTACTTCAAAAGAGCAGGCTGAATACCTTGATCAATTAGTAGATAAATATCCTATCATTTCTATCGAAGATGGTATGGATGAGAAAGATTGGGATGGTTGGAAAATGCATACTGAACTTTCTGGTAAGAAAACTCAAATTGTTGGTGATGATTTATTCGTAACTAATGTTGAGCTTCTTGAAAAAGGAATTAATGCAGATACTGCAAATTCTATTTTGATTAAAGTTAACCAGATAGGTACTTTAACTGAAACTATCGCTGCTGTTGAGATGGCTCACCGTGCAGGTTATACTTCAGTGATGAGTCACCGTTCAGGAGAAACTGAAGATAATACAATTGCTGATTTAGCTGTAGCATTAAATTGTGGTCAGATTAAGACAGGATCTGCTTCAAGATCTGATCGTATGGCTAAATACAATCAATTAATTAGAATTGAGGAAATGTTAGGCGAAACTGCTTATTTCCCCGGATTAAAAGCATTCAAAGCTAAAAACTAGTTATTGAATAAATATATTTAAAAAACCATCTCATTTTGAGATGGTTTTTTTACGTGTATATTTTTTATATCAACCTGTATTCAAATATAAGGTTAGGTGGTTAGATAGGTTAGGTGTACTTATTAGTTTTGGTGAAAATCTGCAATAACAAAGGTCATTATTGAGTATTTTCACAAAAATTTTCTTTGAAACTTATGTGCAAATATCATATCCTGTACTATTTCACTATTAAATATTATAGGATAGTTAAGTTTTAGTATATCCTTTTTATTGAAGTCGAGTTTTAATGCTTCACGTAATAAATCAATAGCCTCTAAATCTTTGTCCTTTTTGAATAAACAGCCGGTTAACCTATATAGTATTTCTGCATTTTTTGGGAAGTAAGCCAAAGACTTTAGTAATAACTCAATGGCATCATCTTCATAGCCTAATGTTTTTAATAATATGGCATATTCTATCCATATTTCAGAATCTTCTACTTCTAAGGATATCAGGTTTTCATAGATGTTTTCTGCAGCTTCATAATTAGAAAGTTTTAGAAATAATCTGGCCAGTAAACTATTAAAATCTTTATTGTCGAACTCTATTTCTACAGCTTTTTCTGCGAATTCCAACGCTTGTTCCGGCTGTGAGTTATTATTGTAAGTTACAGCTATTTTATGCCATGCTTTTCCGTACATAGGATCTTCATGAATGGCTTTAAAATAGTTTGTCAATGCATTTTCACTATCACCAATCTTAGCATAAGCATCCCCCAGTCTGTAGTAGGCCCATGCTGTAGGATCAGCTATTTTAAGCGACATTTTATAGATGTCTATTGCCTCGTGGTGTCTGTCAGTCGCTTCCAAACAGGTTGCTTTTTCGAAAAATGCACCTAAAAAGGCATCATCAACTAAAGTAGCATAATCAAAAGCCCAAATAGCATTTTCGTACTTTTCAAGGGCTTTATATTGTATTCCTAACTGGTGCCATGCAATTTGACTGTAAGGATTTTTGTCGATATACTTATTCAGAAACTGTATAGCCTTATCGGGCTGATTCAATAATTCATAACAATATGTACTGTTGTATAGAGCAGCCTCATCATAAACGTCCTCGTCTAATATTTTTAGAAAAAATTGTAGGGCTTTGTTAAGTTGGTCAATTTGGATTAATTCTACACCAATCTTAGAAAGTAATTCTAATTTTTCGTCTGTGTAAACAAGAGCTTTTTGTAGATGTAATATTCCTTCAACAGGATTTTCCTGATGTATTAATATGTCTCCTTTTAACTCGTTAGCCTCAGAGTTATTTGTGTCTATTTCCAGTATATAGTCAATCTCTTTTTCTGCTTCTTCAAAGTTATTGGTTTCAAATAGCCAGTCTGCTTTTCTAATACTGATAGAGGTAGAGTTAGGATGCTGGATTAGAGCATTGTTAATTGCTTTTTCAGCCTTTTGAGTCTCGTTTTGGTCTAAGAAAAAATCAATGATTTCGATAAATTCATGAGTGTCGAAATACTTTAAATTACCGGAAGAAAAGCTAGACTCAAATTCATCTGCTAAACTCTTTCTTTCATCGTCCATATTATATCCCATATTCTCTAAATTCTAAATTTTTCTCAATTATAAAAATAGGACAAACTAACACTTGTACTAAATTTGTCGCAATTTATTATCAACATAGTAATTAACAAATTCTATATGATAAAAGTGAGTTTTTTATTATTAGCAAAAGGTTATCTTTGCTCTCTTAACATTATTTGAAAAGATATAATATGGCACTTATAAAATCTATTTCTGGAATAAGGGGAACAATAGGAGGAGAAGTTGGAGAAAACCTTACACCCGTTGATGTCGTTAAATTTGCGGCTTCGTATGCAACATGGTTAAAACGAAATTCCGATAAAACGGAATTGCGTGTAGCTGTAGGTAGGGATGCCAGAATTTCGGGCGAAATTGTTCAGAATCTGGTTGTATCTACTTTACAAAGTGTCGGGTTAGATGTTCTTGATCTGGGGTTATCAACAACGCCGACAGTTGAAATGGCAGTTATTTTAGAAAAGACTGATGGAGGAATTATCCTTACGGCATCTCATAATCCTAAAGAATGGAATGCTCTAAAATTACTCAATGAAAAAGGTGAGTTTTTAAGTGGTAGTGATGGTCAGAAAATTCTTGAAATTGCCGAAAATGACGATTTCGATTTTGTTTCAGTCGACAATTTAGGTTCAATTGAAAAAGATGATTCATATATCCAAAAACATATAGATGAAATTCTAAAGTTAGGATTAGTGAATAAAAAGGCTATTGAGAAAGCTAATTTTAAAGTAGTAGTTGATGGAGTAAATTCTACCGGAGGAATTTCAATACCACAAACATTAAGAGCTTTGGGGGTTAAAGATGTTGTTGAATTATATTGTACGCCTAATGGGCATTTCCCTCATAACCCTGAGCCTTTAAAAGAAAATCTGACTGAAATTTCGGAACTGGTAATAAAAGAAAAGGCTGATATAGGAATAGTAGTTGATCCTGATGTTGACCGTTTAGCTGTTGTTTCTGAAGATGGATCTATGTTTGGTGAAGAATACACTTTAGTAGCAGTAGCAGATTATATACTTTCTAAGACAAATGGAAATACTGTTTCAAATTTATCATCATCAAGAGCATTGAGAGATGTGACTAAAAATCATGGTTCTTTGCATAATGCTTCGGCTGTAGGCGAAGTAAATGTAGTGGAACTAATGAAAAGTACTGATGCGGTAATTGGAGGAGAAGGTAATGGTGGTATTATTTATCCTGAATTACACTACGGAAGAGATTCTTTAGTAGGAGTAGCACTTTTTCTTTCTCATTTAGCAGAGAAAAATATTTCCTGTACTGAATTGAAGTCTGAATATCCCGAATATTTTATGAGTAAAAATAAAATACAGCTTACACCCGAAATAGATGTGGATAATATCTTAATGAAGATTGAAGGTAAATATAAGTCGGAGGAAGTAAGTACTGTTGATGGGGTGAAGATTGATTTTGATAATCAGTGGGTGCACATGCGTAAATCAAATACAGAACCAATTATTAGAATATATACTGAAGCAAAATCTCAGGAAAAAGCAGATAAATTAGCTGAACGTTTTTTAGGAGAACTTGCTACCATAGCAGGAATTCTCTAATTATATATTTCACAATACTTTACAATTTTACAAAAATTATTAAATGAACGACAATAATACTAAGCTGGAGCATTATTTTGGGGAGTTTCGAGAAAAGATAATCGGAATTGATCAAAAATTTAAATCTCCGTTCGGAGAAAAGGAAATAATTTATGCCGACTGGACTGCAAGCGGAAGGCTGTATTCGGATATTGAAGATAAAATTAAAGATACTTTTGGGCCTTTTGTTGGTAATACCCATACAGAAACAAGTATCACCGGTACATCTATGACGATTGCTTATCACAAAGCAAGGGATATTATAAAAAAGCATATAAATGCTGATGAGAATGATATTCTGATCTCTACCGGAAATGGTATGACCGGTGTTATCAATAAATTCCAAAGGATTTTAGGTTTGAAGGTAGCAGAAAATTTATCTAAATATACTGATATACCTGAAGATTTAAGGCCGGTGGTTTTTATTACTCATATGGAACATCATTCTAATCAAACTTCATGGTTAGAAACGATTGCAAGGGTAGAAGTAATAAAAGCAACTGATGATGGACTGGTTGATTTAGAGGACTTAAAAGTACTGGTAGAAAAGCATAAGGATAAACCATTAAAAATTGCATCTGTTTCGGCATGTTCCAATGTAACGGGGATTCAACCCCCTGTTCATGAAATAGCCAGAATAATGCATCAAAATGGCGGACTTTGTTTTGCTGACTATGCGTGTTCTGCCCCTTATGTTTCTATAGATATGCATCCCGATGAGGAGTCACACCTGGATGCGGTTATGATTTCTCCGCATAAATTTCTGGGAGGTCCCGGAACTTCGGGAATATTGGTTTTCAATAAAAATTTATACAAAAATGCTGTGCCTGATGTACCCGGAGGTGGAACTGTAAGTTGGACTAATCCCTGGGGAGAGCACAAGTATCACGATAATATCGAGGATAGAGAAGATGGCGGAACTCCGGGTTTTTTACAAACAATAAGAACTGCTCTGTCGGTTAAGCTAAAAGAGCAGATGGGAGTTGATAATATTTTAAAACGTGAACACGAGATTTTGGATATTATCTATAAAGAATTTGAAACTATTCCGGGAATGGTATTGTTGGCTGGTCAGCACAAAGACAGACTAGGGGTATTATCGTTCTACATCGAAGATATGCATTATAATTTTGGTGTGAAGGTTTTAAATGACAAGTTTGGTATTCAGGTTCGCGGAGGATGTTCGTGCGCAGGTACTTATGGACATTACCTCCTTAATGTTACAAAGGAAAAATCAAATTCAATTACCTGTGAAATTGATAGTGGAGACCTAACACATAAGCCGGGTTGGATTAGAATGTCGATTCATCCAACAATGACTAATGACGAAGTGAAATATATCTGTGACTCTATCAGAGATGTTGCGGAAAATCATTCTGAGTTAATCAAAGATTATGAGTTCGATCCCCATACTAATGAATTTGATTTCAAAGGTTACAAAAGATATGAGAATGAAATGGTAGATGAATGGTTTGAGCCGGCAAAAAAGGTGAGAGACATTGTATTATAAGATCATATATAAAATAACAATAGCGTAGAACAAAAAAACTCCCAAGTAAAATTGGGAGTTTTTTGTTTATTATTGGAAGTAATTTAATTAAAAACTATTTCCTTTTTCAAACCATAAAAATCTAAGGTAGCTTTATTATCACATTCACTATTTTCGAATGAGTAATCAAGTGCGAATTTAATTCCCTTGATGGTAAAGTTGCTAATACCTGAATTCGGGTATTTACATGATGTGGCCTTACTTAAAGGAGTATCAGCCGAAATTGACATTGTGTACTCTAGTTCTTCGGTAGTTTTTCCACCTATAACCCCGTAAAGCTCCCATACATCATCAGTAATATCCATTTTAGTATCAGAACCTTCGGCCCAATTCATATATGTGTCAGAATTTCTTTCTGCAATTTTTCCTTCCGGTGATGTAACTTTACCATTGATTATTGTTAGATGGTATAAATTACCTCCTTCATAAGTAAATGCTGTTTCACCTTCAATTTTATAGTCATTGAAATAATAATCTTTAAACTCTATGGTTATTGTAGAGCTTGGTTCAGACCAATAATTACTTAATCGGGCAATCATCATCCCTCTTCTGTTAAATCCATCATCGCCTTTCTTGTTTGTGGCTCCCCAATCAATTTTAATTGTGGCCGGAAGGTTAGGCTGACCATCTTCAGTTAAAATTGACATTTCTCCACCAAGAATATCCTCTATAGCGGTGTTATTCATTTTTGCCATTTTTTTAAGTTCTTCATCTGCAAAAGCACCGGCCCTTATAGCAGTATTGAATACATCAATATATGATAAATTCAACATAGCTTCAGTTAGCATCACTGATTTTGCTTCTTCAAGACTTACATCATAGCTTTCTAACGGATCCTTGTCGCAAGATGAGTTTAGGAGAGGAAATGTCGCTATTAAGGCAACAACAATAATTTTGGTTATATTTTTCATAATAGGTTGTTTTACAGTTTATAACAGGAAAACTGTTTTATAGAGTTTTTTTTTAGCATAAATGTAATTGAGATAATTTTTTAGCTACAGTTTTCAAAATAAAAATAATGATGCATCGTATAACTTTGAAATTAATTCTGTGCAATTATCCTGACGAATATATAGTATTTTACTTATTATTGCTGTAGTAATGCTCTATATTGTACCATCTTTTATTTTAAATAAATATGAATTTATGAAATCCCCATCTCGGCTTAGCCGAGACCAAGCGTGATGAATATAAATGGGGATACCACCTGCCTGCATGATGCAGTCAGGCAGGTATGACCAAAACATAAAATTATATACATATGAAAATATTAATATCGCCTGCAAAAAGTTTGAATTTTGAAAAATTTCCGAATGATTATGCAAAAACAGACATAAAGTTTAAAGACGAAGCCTGGCAAATTGCTAAAGTTCTAAAGGATTTATCGCCAAAGGAGCTTTCTGAACTGATGAATATTTCTGATAAATTATCCGAATTAAACTGGGGTAGAAATCAGGAGTATATTAAAGATTTTGTTGAGGAAAATACAAAACAGGCACTATTTGCTTTTGATGGGGATGTATATTCCGGAATTGATGCAAAATCACTTAATAGTAGTCAAATAAGTTATTTGCAAAATAATTTAAGAATATTGTCCGGTCAATACGGAATTCTCAGGCCTTTGGACATGATTATGCCTTATAGACTGGAAATGGGAACAAAACTTTCGGTAAGCGGAAGTAAAAATTTATATGATTTTTGGGGTAGTACAATAACTGAAGAATTGAATTCTGAGTTAAAGAAGGATGATGTTATAATCAACCTTGCGAGTAACGAATATTTTAAATCGGTGGATAAAAAAATGCTGAAAGCAGAGATAGTTACCCCGGTATTCAAAGATTATAAAAATGGAAAGTTAAAAACAATATCATTTTTTGCTAAAAAGGCCAGGGGTATGATGGTGAGGTACCTGGCTGAAAGAGAAATTGATAAGAATCTAGAGAATATAAAAGCATTTGATTATGGAGGCTATAGGTACGATTCTGTAATTTCTGATGAAAAAACTTTTATCTTTACTAGATAATATTGTATTTTAGCTTATTGAAATAAACTAATTCAATCCAAAATAATAATCACGTGAAAAAATTTAGAAACCTATTCTTTGTATTTATTCTATCGATATTTGCAAATCACTCTTATGCACAGTTTAGCACTTATCATGAGATTGGAGGTACAATAGGACCAACTTTATTTAATGGTGATTGGGGTAAAGAAGCCAATTATCAGTACTACCTGAATGTATCAGGAGTAGAGGCAAATATCTTCCATAATATGCAGTTTATCCGTACCCGTCTTGCTATTAGAAATAATTTAGGATATTCATATATTAAAAGTGCTCATAAAAACTGGGATGAGGTTGAAGGAGTAGAGGATGCGTTTGATGCAATGACCGGAACAACACAGATGATTACTCTGGGTTCACAGGGTGAAGTGTCGTTCAGGGACTTTGGAATTTATTATCCCCGTAGTACCTGGACTCCTTATGTATCCGCCGGATTTAATGTTCATTATTATATGCCAACGGTAGAGTCTGATATGGCCTTCCCCGCATATTATAATCCGAGAGACGGGCATGAAGGAATTATTAATGATTCAGGATTTGCCTTTGCTTTAAAGGGTTCTGTCGGTGCCAGATTTAAACTTACCAGATTTGTATATGTGTTTGGTGAATTTACTGTACAAAGATCGTTTAGTGATAAAATTGATGGATTGGAAACAGCTTCCGGTTATACCGACTATGTTAATAGCTTTAATATTGGGATAATGTATAATCTATACTAGAAGAAAATATATATTCATAAAAAAAAGACAGGTTTGAATTTTCAAACCTGTCTTTTTTTTTATTCCTCAGGAGGGGCATAACTTGTTGGGTGCTTTCTGGGATCCTTTATATCCTGATTTTTAGGACGTCTTCTGGTACCATAAGTACCTTTTGTGATTTTTCCTTTTTTTGTTCGTTTATCACCTTTACCCATAATATATGTTTTTAAGGATTAGTTGTTTAAATATATATAATATTATTAACTAATTGAATTAATATTGGTGATTTTTAGCTTCAATAATGTATGACAGAGCTTATAATGCCTGTGAGGAGTTATTATATCTTGATATGTAATGTTGAGTTAATTAATGAGGATGATTGTCAGAGGGTCGAAATCTTATTGGTAGTAACTATAATAAAGGACATTTTTTGCAATATTTACCTTTTTTACCAAGGTATTTTTCGCAGCACTTAAGCTTTTTTGCCTTTTCTTTTTTTGATTTTTTAACCTTCATTATTGTTTATTTAATCTAAATAAGCGCAAATGTACATTAAAAATTATATTATTAGGTAGAGATGCAGGTAATAGATGATTAACATTATAATAATGTGATAACTAATCAATCTTTTTTGAAAATAAATGGATTAAGTCTGTATATTTAATTGTTGTAATTTAGTATTAGCAGAAGTGTATTTGTCAGAATAAATAATACGTGTAAATGAAACTTGATATTTTAGCAATTGGTGCGCATCCCGATGATGTAGAATTAGGAGCCGGAGCAACATTGGCAAAAGAAATAGAAGCCGGAAAGAAGGTTGGGATATTAGATCTAACAAGAGGTGAATTAGGAACCAGGGGGAGTGCTGAAATTCGTGATGTAGAATCTCAGAAGTCGGCAGAAGTTTTGGGGATACAGGTAAGGGAGAATTTGTTGTTAGAGGACGGTTTTTTTGAAAACACAAAAGAAAACCAGTTAAAAATTGTTGAAGTAATTAGAAAATACAGACCTGAGGTAGTACTCATAAATGCAATAGACGACAGGCATCCCGACCATCCAAAAGCGTCGCAACTTGCATCTGCTTCCTGTTTTTTATCGGGCCTTGTTAAAGTAAAAACATATAGAGATAATAAGGAGCAGGAAAAATGGAAGCCTAAGCATGTATACAGCTATATCCAGTGGAAATATTTGGATCCTGATTTTGTTGTTGATGTTAGTGAATTTATGGATAAGAAGATGCAAGCTATTCAACAATACAAGTCTCAGTTTTTTGACCCAAATTCTAAAGAACCTGAGACACCAATTTCGGGGAAACAATTTTTAGACGGATTAAAACATATAGCCTCAGAATTAGGAAGAGTATCGGGGGTTAAATATGCGGAGGGTTTTAAAGTTGAAAGATATCCGGTGGTTGATTCATTTTTCGATTTGAAATAATGTAATTATAGGATTTCAATTTTTTTTAATAGAAGTCAATAAGTACATTTACCCGCTAAATCATGGAGAGAGAAATAAAACAAAAAATAAATATCAGGGTAAAGTCGGCTGAAAGTAAGATTCTGGAAAAAAAAATATCCTTAATTGCTTTATTTTTTGTTGTAGTTCAATTTTTAAATAACTCCATATTTCTCATGATGTTTCCATTTTTGAATGTAATTATTCAGGTTGCATTATATGGAAGTATGGGCTTAATATTAGTTTCTTCGTATCCAAAATTCTCCTTTCAGTCGAAAACGGCACTATTAATTTTAGGAACAGCAATAAGCTTAACCGTTAATAATGTTGATGCAAAATATGGCTCAGGAATACGATGGGTTTTATGGTTGTTACTATTAGCCAGTATTGGTCCAATGTTTTCCGGAAAACTATTATTAAAGATAAGATATAAGGTTTTACAATATTTTTTGAAGAGTTTTGTGATAATTACGCTTCTCTCATTTCTGTATAAGTTATTTGGCTTGCCGGCTATAGGTAGGGGGAATTTCGCAGGGTTAATGAATCAAAGTATGGTATTGGGCCCTATTGCTGCAATTGCAGGTATTTATTCTTTTTACAATTACCTTTCTGCCGGAAACAAAAAGTTAAGCTTATACTACTTAGTTATTTCCTTAATATCGGGATTAGTAGTTGTATTCGCTTCATCGCGATTGGCATTTGCAGGATATATTGCCGGAATGATGTTTTTATTTGTCAAGCCTTTTAAATTTCGGATTATTTATTCGATGACTATTATACTTATTGGACTAAGTATATTTTCGAGAATAGATGATGGTATTGAAAAAGTTGAACGTTCAATAGATAAAGGCTTAGTGGAGAAGGGGATGAATAATTCCCGGGAAATGCTGTGGGAGGATAGAATTAGGGAATTTAAAGAGAATCCGGTTTTTGGGGTGGGTTTTTCTGCTCAGAACGACTTGTTAATTAAATCCGAAAATTCATTAGGAGGAAGGATCGAACCCGGTTCAGGGTATTTAATGATATTATCTATGACAGGTGTTTTCGGGTTATTAATGTTTATTTGGTATTTCTATTTTTTATTCAATAACCGAAAGTTCTGGAAAGAGATATATAAAAGTGAAATATATAAACTATCAATCTTTGCTTTCTTTGCTATACATTTTATTGGCGAAGGGTATGTGTATTCTGCGGGTTCCATGATGGCAGCATTTTTTTGGTTATTGGTTGGAATTACCTTTCCATACGAAAACATCAAAAAGTATAACATTGTTCAAAAAAGGGGTAAGTGAAGAAAATACTAGTACTTTATACCGAATTGGCCGATTATATTTATAATAGTTTTGCGTATTTCGCAGATAACTATAATGCGGAGTTTCATATTATTCATTGGCCAATAAACTCTGAAGCGCCATTTGCGTTCTCAAAAAATGAAAGTATCAGGCTTTATAGTAAAGAATCGTTCAATAATAAATCGCTGACAGAATTTACTCTAAATCTCACACCTGATGCAGTTATTTGTGCCGGTTGGATGGATAAGGATTATATCAGGATTTCAAAAAATTACGCAAAAAAAATCCCGACTATACTTACGATGGATAACCATTGGGAAGGAAGTATTAAACAATATATTTTAAGGATTGTTGGCTCTGTATATCTTAAAGGAGTATTCTCCAATATTTGGGTGCCCGGAAGTCCCCAAAAACATTATGCTGAGAAAATAGGCTTTTCAAAAGAGCAAATACTTACCGGTTTCTATGTTGCTAATTTCAACATTTTTAAGGAAGTGAATTATGTGCCTGAAAAGAGTTTTATTTATGTAGGGCGATACATTGAACACAAGGGAATAAAAGATTTATGGACTGCATTTGTTCAGTTAAAAAAGGAGTACCCCAACGATTGGAAATTAAAATGTATCGGGACAGGCGATTTATGGGATGAGAGGGTGATAGATGAAGATATTGAACATTTTGGATTCCTTCAACCCGGCGATATAGCAAAAGAAATCAAAGGAGGTGTTTTTGTTTTGCCAAGTCATTTTGAACCCTGGGGGGTTGTTGTACATGAGTTTGCAACGGCAGGATTTCCAATGATTTTGTCAAATAAAGTAGGTGCAGGTACAGAGTTTCTCGATGAAAATGGATACCTGTTTGAAGGAGGGAATATTTATGACCTTAAAGAAAAGATGAAGAAGTTTATGTTACCCGATGGAGATAATATGAAAAAAATGAGTCTCCAAAGTGAAAAATTATCTAAGAATATTTCTAATGAATATTGGTCTGAACAGTTGAATAAAGTACTAAGCAAAAAGGGTAATTGATGTGTGGCATTAACGGAATATATTCATTTAATAATAGGGTTTCAGATGCCGCTATTCGTCTAAAAAAGATGAATGATTCTATAGTTCATAGAGGTCCGGATGCAGAAGGGATCTTTATTGAAAAGAATATTGCTTTAGGCCATAGACGACTTTCTATAATTGATGTTTCGAAAAATGCCAATCAACCATTATACGGTTTAAATAGCAGGTATGTGCTTGTTTTTAACGGAGAGATTTACAACTTCAAAGAGCTGAAAACTAAACTGGACTACCCATTTGAAACAAATTCCGATTCAGAAGTGATAATTGCAGCATATCATAAATGGGGAGAAAAATGTGTAGACCACTTCAACGGAATGTTTGCCTTTGCAATTTGGGACAGTGTAAAAGAAAAGTTATTTATTGCCCGTGACAGACTTGGTATAAAGCCTCTGTATTTCTACCGTGATAATGAGATGTTTATTTTTTCATCTCAGATTAAAGGAATCCTGTCTTCGGGGCTGGTAGAGGCTAAACTTAATAGAAAACAGCTTTCAAATTATCTTAAATTTCAGACAATTTATTCGCCTGATACTATTTTAAAGGATGTTAATCTACTGGAATCCGGCTCATGTATATGTATAGATAAAAACGGTATTAGGAAAGAAAAATATTGGAAGATAAATAGCAGTACGAAAAACCTAAGTACGGAAAGCTATCCTGCAATAAAGAAAAATATTAAAGAGTTATTGAGTAATTCCGTTGATAAAAGAATGGTATCTGATGTGCCTTTCGGGGCTTTCCTTTCCGGAGGTATTGATTCCGGTTTAATGGTTGCTTTAATGTCAGAAGTAAGTTCGGGGCCTGTAAATACTTTTAATATTAACTTTTTGGAGAAAGATTTTAGTGAGTCTGTTTATGCCGAAAATATTGCTAAAAGGTATAATACAAATCACACTGAAATTAAATTATCGCCTAATGACCTCTTAGCAGAAATTGACGATGCCTTATCGTTTATGGATTCTCCTTCTGCGGATGGAATAAATACTTATGTAGTTTCTAAACATACAAGAGAGCATGGGATAAAAATGGCTGTTTCAGGACTTGGAGGTGATGAGCTTTTTGCAGGATATCCCCAGTTTAAGCAGGCACATTTTCTTGATAAAATTAAGTATGTAGATAAAATTCCTCTTTCGCTAAGAAGAATTATATCAAAAACAATTTCATCATCATCAAAAACAGAATTAAATAAAGTTTCTAAGTGGCTGCAAACACAAAATTGGAATATCAATGAACTTTATCCCACTTTTCGACAACAGGCAACAGATGATGAGATTAGTAAATTACTTAATACTTCATTTGAAAGTAAGATTACTTACTATGATAAATCGTCTTTGTTAAATAATTTGTCGGTAAACGAAATAGATACATATTTACAGCACATTCTTTTGAGAGACAGCGATCAGATGAGTATGGCTTCTTCGCTGGAAGTCAGGGTTCCGTTTATGGATCACGAGCTTGTAGAATATGTTTTGTCTATACCCGATAAACATAAATATCCTTCAAGTCCAAAAAAGCTTTTAACAGATTCATTTCCCGGTATTTTAACACCCGATATTGTTAATCGAAAAAAGATGGGCTTTGTTTTTCCCTGGGATAATTGGCTGAGAAATGAACTGCGAAATTTCGTAGAAGAAAATTTAAGAGAACTTGAAAACTTTGAAGAGTTCAACTATGCAGAGGTCTATGATTTGTGGATTAGATTTTTAAAAGGTGATAGAAGCGTTTATTGGACCCGTATTTGGGGTCTGGTAGTATTGGCTTATTGGTTAAAAAACATCAACAAACAAGACTTTAAATTATAAATATCGCGATATTTTTCAAACACCACTTAATAATATCGCGATATTTTTCATTAAACTCGTAAAAATATCGCGATATTTTTTATATATTTGATATTGTTTAGAAAAAATATACCATGTTTCAACGCACATATTATACAAATCAAATTTATGAATCAATAGACATTGTTGCTATTACTGTCCTTATTGGTGCAAGGCAGGTTGGTAAGACTACAATAATGGAAGGCCTGTCATTGGGTAAAGCAAAAGTGACTCTATATGGTCAAAGCGATAGTGATTCAAATTTATTTTCTCAATTAATTTTAATTGAGCAATATCTTAAAACAAATTTAAATCCGGAAATGGATGGTTTTTTACTGATTGATGAATTTCAATATATAAAAGACATATCAGTTACGCTTAAAGTACTTACCGATAAACACAAAAAACTAAAGGTTATCGTAACAGGCAGTTCCAGTGTAGACATAATTCAAAAGGTTGAAGAATCATTGGCGGGAAGGGTGAGAATGATTGATGTATACTCTTTATCATTCGAGGAGTATCTTATGTTTAAAGATGAAGAATTACATCGGGAGTTTTTGAAATATGACATAAGTACTCAGTCTGAAGTAATAAACCCCGCTATAAAGGATTATTTAAAACAATATTTAATATATGGAGGGTTGCCAAAAGTTGCTTTAGCAAAGAAAACACGGCAGAAAATAGATATTTTAAACGATATCTATAAAACATATTTAATGCGCGACGTAAAACAGTTTGTTGAGCTTAAAGAATCAGTTGCATTTAACAAGTTGTTGAGGTTTCTGGCAGCGCAGACAGCTAATCTTACCAATATTAATGAGCTGAGTAAATTAACCCGTATTCCGTACGCTAAAGTTGAAGAGTATATATACTTACTGGAGCAGATGTATATTATTAAGGCACTTGAGCCTTATCATAGCAACAGAAAGGGGACAATTTTAAAAATGAATAAAACGTTCTTTTTCGATTTGGGTATGCGAAATTTAATATACAATAGTTTCAATGATATTGATATCAGGGTAGATAATGGTGCATTATTTGAAAACTTTGTGTATCTCGAAATACTAAAAAGCCTGAGACCATATAATATCAATTTTTTTAGGACAAAAGACGGAGCCGAAGTTGATTTTGTTGTGGATGATCCATTTCATAAAATTAGTTTTGAAGCTAAATACAGAGAGCTGGACAAAGAAATTAATACCCGAAGTATTAAGAACTTTAACAAAGAGCATGGTTTTGACGAATCGTATTTGATAAACCTTGATTTAAACAAGTCCGGTAAAGATGATATTCGTTATTTACCGGCGCATTTAATTGCAAAAATCGGATTATGAGTAAACGCCTTTTAATTTTTACGGAATATTTCCTTCCTGCAAAACGAGGGGGTGGTCCGGTAACTTCAATAAGAAATCTGGTAGAACTTTTACATTCCGAATACGAAATTGGAATTGTATGTTTCAATCACGATATGAATTCAGAAGATGAACTTCCCGGGATTATATCTGATGACTGGAATAATTGGGAAGAAAAAGCAAGAGTTTTTTACGCGGGAAAAAAATCACTAAAAAAGAATAAAATAGAAGGGCTGATAGATGAATTTAGTCCTGAAGTAATATATATCAATTCTATTTTTGTTCCTCAATTTCTTTTATATCCAATTTGGAAGGCCGAAAAAATTAAGTCTAAGGTGATTGTAGCTCCGAGAGGAATGCTTCAGGATGGAGCAATTGAGAACAAGCCGATAAAGAAAAAACTATATTTTTCCTTATTAAAAGCTATAGGGTTATTTAAGAATATTTATTGGCATGCTACCGATAATCAGGAAGAAATAGATATTAAGAAACTATTTCATTCAGGAAATATTTTAGAAGTAAAGAATGTACCTGTTAGTCCGACAAATAAATTACAACAAACGGAAGAAAGAAGTACTTTAAGGCTGTTATACCTCTCATTAATTTCGGAAAAGAAAAATTTACATTTTCTACTGAATATTTTGAAGGAAAATATCAGCAGGCAAATTGAGTTGGATATTTATGGGCCTATAAAAGATAAAGCTTATTGGGCAGAGTGTTTAAATATAATTGAAACATTGCCCGAGAATGTAAAAGTGAAATATCAGGGGGAGGTAGCTCCTGAAAATATCTCTGATATATTTCCAAAATATCATCTTTTTATTCTGCCAACCCTGGGTGAAAATTTCGGACATGCAATATTTGAAGCGCTGGCAAATGGAATACCTGTTATAATTTCTGATAAAACTCCGTGGAAGAATTTAGAAGAAAGGAATGTTGGTTTTGATCTGCCATTGGAAGATAGAAGATGGGTAGAAATATTAAATTCAATAAAGACAGAAGAATTGATCTCTATGAGACAGGACTCACTCGATTTTGCCAAAGATTATTTTGAAATGGGCAATTTTAAAGAGAAATACAGATATTTGTTTAATATTGACCCGGTAAATTAAAATCTTCAGATTGTTTACTTAATATGCGTATGTTGCAGGTTTAAATGTTTAATGTAAATGAGAAATAAAACTAATTTAGAGAGCTATACAACAGGAACCTTTAAAATAGGAAAAGGTAAAATCATTCAGATACTATGGTATATTGTTAATGTTTTATTTTTTATAAACCCCTTAAACCCAATATCTTCATTAAAAGTATTCTTGTTGAGGTTATTTGGTGCTCAAATAGGAAGAGGAGTTGTAATTAAGCCGGGAGTAAATATTAAATATCCATGGAAATTAAAGGCGGGTAATTTTGTTTGGCTTGGCGAGAATGTGTGGATCGACAATTTGGAGTTTGTGGAAATTGGAGATAATTCAGTATTATCGCAGGGAGCAATGTTGCTTTGTGGCAATCATGATTATAAAAAGATCGGTTTTGATCTTATCACCGATCCAATAAGAGTTGAGGAAGGAGTCTGGATAGGGGCAAAGTCTGTAGTTGCCGGAGGAGTTGTTTGCAGATCCCACTCAGTTTTAGCTGTGAACTCAGTAGCAAGTAATGATTTAAACGAATATTCAATTTATCGTGGTAACCCCGCAGTTTTTATAAAAGAAAGAGAAATAAATTAGCAGCTATCAAAAATACGGATACAAATATCAGGGTTTCTATAATAACCGGTTCTTTCAATAGTGCCGATACAATTATGGATACTATAAAATCGGTGAATGATCAGACATATCACAATATCGATCATGTTTTTATTGATGGAGGTTCTACTGATTCTACACTCGAAAAAATAGAAAAACATTCTTTAAGAGAAAAAGCAGTAATTTCTGAGAAGGATAATGGTATTTATGATGCCATGAATAAAGGACTGAATAAAGCCAGCGGGGATGTTATTGCTATATTAAACTCCGATGATTTTTATGCCGATGAAAATGTTGTTTCTGAAGTTGTAAACCTTTTTGAAAACGGTGGAGCGGATGCCGTTTATGCTGATTTGGATTATATTTCACAAACAGATTCATCAAAAGTTATCAGGGAATGGCGTTCCGGTAAATATGATGATGATAAGTTTAAATGGGGGTGGATGCCACCTCATCCTACTCTTTTTGTGAAAAAGGAAGTTTATAAGCGGTACGGAAAGTTTAATACTGATTTTAAAAGTGCGGCCGACTATGAGATTATGCTGCGCTTTATTCACAAAAATAAAATTAAGCTGGGCTATTTGCCAAGGGTAACGGTGAAAATGAGGGTTGGAGGACTAAGTAATTCTTCTTTTAAACACAGATTGTTTGCGAATATGGAGGACAGAAAAGCCTGGAAGGTAAATAACATAAAGCCATATTTTTTCACTCTGATATTCAAGCCTCTTAGAAAGCTTTCTCAATATTTGTAGTTTGTTGATTTTGTTCCGCTTCTATGGAGCTT
>JBDLJM010000002.1 GCA_039714315.1 Bacteroidota bacterium
TTTGTTTTATGATTTACAACGTATGAGTATAAAACACATCAGGTATTATAAGGGAGTCAGTTACATTATTTAAAAAATCAAACATAAATAATTCTATTTATTAAATAGATGATCCAAATCATATTACAGAATGAAAACAGAATAACAAACTCTTCTTCAAATTTTCAAAATACCTTCAGAATCACCAGTCATCAAGCTAAAATTTTTCTCCACCACCCTTAGCGAAGTATTTGCATAACAATAAACACATAAATGCCTGCATGTGTTATAGGCTCCTATATCCTTACTTACAATGCATCCGCATGCGGGTCTCTGCCCTTTGTCTTTAAGCTTAGGCTTAGGAGCAAAGAGTCCGGTCTTTTCGGGCTTATACCCCAGGAAGTTCATCAGTAGCTTATCGTCGGCAAAAAGCTCCGTCATCAGCTCATCGTCGATACATTTATTGTGTTTAATTCCGTATGCCGTCAGATCTATATCTTCGGCACAGGTGGCAGCTACTAAGCGGGGATTTATTTTATTCCATCCTGAAAGTATTTCACGCATGCCTTCGGCAAATTCTGTTTTTTGTTCAGGGCTAAACTCAGCATCGCCTATATTATCTTTAGTGTAGTAATCAGTGTTTCTGATTAAGTTATTCTGCACCTTTTTGTATTGCATAACATCGGCATAACTAAATACAAAGCTGTTTGTATAAGGCACCAATTCCCTGCCCAAATCCTCTACCCTGTTTAGCAGATCGGCCACCGATGTTTCCGGTGTTAAAATCAAAGGATCGAAACGCCAGATAACTTTCTCCTTCCCTACCCTTTCCGACAATTCTTTAAAAGTGGCCCTTCGTTTGGCAAGTTCAGGTATATCGGGTTCAAGATTTTCCTTTTCGTAATTATTGAGTGTATACTGAAAATAGTAGTTTATATTTTTCCGCTCTATCACATCGAGGTATTTAATAAGCGGAGCAGGATTTTTGGTCCAGAAAACAATAACTCTGGTATTTTTAAACGAAACATATTGGAGCTTCCTGTTAAAAGGGTTTTGCCAGGCTGCATAACCTTTCTCCAAACGCTTTATAAACCATTCGGCATGAAAGGCAGGAATATCGGTAGAGCGGCTTGCTGATATAATAAGTGGAGCAATCCCTTCCACTACACCCTTACTTTCGGTCTTTAATTTTATCTTTTCCCATGCCATTGCCATAATTTCAAAATTACTCCTTTTTAGAAATAATATGAAATCATGCCTATATTACAATTAAGACAGTTAAAGGATGATTCTTTAAAATCAAACCAATACAACTTCACCCCGCAAAACGGAATAAAGTCATATTATTAATTAAAAAATTCATGGATAGGTACTAGGCAAATCTCTCTGGATTTGTGCAGCAAACTTAGACAAATCGGCCTGTGAAAATCATGATGCTGATCATGATTAACAAATCAATAACAACCTGATATTACATCAGTTAATAAACACTTTATTTATTACAGTTGACAAGATAAGCAGCAGTAAAACCACAAATATTATTACCCAAATATAAAAAGGGGAAGTTCCTTTCTCTTTTTCACTTACCAGACCCTCAATATCGCCGGCATCGCACCACTCACACTTACTCTCCTCCCAAACCGGAGTATAGTCTTTTAGGTTTTTCTTTTGAAGTTGGGCAAAAGAGTAAGGACCTTTTTTCTTACTGTCTTTTGCATAGTAATATTGTGAAGGCTTTTTATTCCTCATTTCTATATCTTCATTAAATCGTCTACCACCGAAAGAAGAATATAAACTATGATAATATAAGGAATTGCCACTAACTGAAATACCGATATCAGAACTAATGATATAGCCACAAAAATCCACCTGATCTTATTATCCTGCCAGTTCCACACCTTAAATTTCATCGCAAAAAGTGGTAACTCAGCAACTAAAGCATATGACGCCAAAACAGTTATCAAATACAAAACCCACGGTGTGGCCACCATATTTTCTATCATTTCATCCTGCTTAAGCACAGAAATTAAAAAAATCGACAATACAAAAAGTGTAATTGCCGGTGTAGGCACTCCTATAAAGGAAGAAGTCTGACGTGTATCAATATTAAATTTAGCCAGGCGCAGGGCCGAAAACAAAGTGATCAAAAAACCCGGCAAAGCATATACTGTATCGCTATGCAACAAAATATTTAAGTTTTCATTAGAGTAGAAAACAACATCGGCTACATCGTTATTTGCGAGTTTTAACATTTCGAACATGGCCATTCCCGGTACCACACCAAAGGAAACCATATCGGCCAAAGAGTCCATCTGCTTTCCAAGTTCTCCGCTAACCCCAAGCAAGCGGGCTATCATCCCATCGAAAAAGTCGAAAAAAGCCCCCAGAAAAACAAAAGCCCCGGCCCATACGTAATATCCGTTTAAAATTAATAAAACGGCCATCAGGCCCGAAAATAAATTCCCTAAGGTTAAAATATTTGGTATATGTTTCTTCACTGACATTTCTCTTTTATCTTTTATCTTTTATCTTTCCTGCCTGACTGCGCCACGCAGGCAGGTATCTTTCCTCTTTCTTCTTTTATCTTTTATCTTTTATCTTAAAAATACAAATGTATGAAAAGAATCTCTACAAAAAATTTTGTTCTGAAAGCACAAATCCAAAACTTTGTAATTACTTTTACATATCATTAAATCATAAACCTATGAACTACAAAGAACTTTGCCACAAAGTAATAGGGATTGCTAAAGAAGCCGGCACCTTTATGAAAAAAGAACAGGAGAGCTTTTCCGAATCAAAAGTTGAAGAAAAAAGCATTAACTCTTTGGTTTCATACGTTGATAAAACGGCAGAGAAAATGATTGTTGAAGCCTTAACGCAATTCCTGCCCGAAGGCGGTTATATTGCCGAGGAAGGAACATCAGATAAAAAAGGAGAAACATATAACTGGATTATCGACCCTCTGGACGGCACTACAAACTATATTCACGGCTTGCCTACATACGCAGTTTCGATAGCTCTTATGAAAGACTCGAAAATGGTTCTTGGTGTAGTTTATGAAGTTGGAATGGATGAATGTTTCTATGCTTATGGCGATGGCAAAGCTTATCTTAACGGAAAAGAAATCAATGTAAAAAACAATCCTAAGTTGAAAGACTCATTAATTGCTACAGGATTTCCATACTACGATTTTAGCAGAAATACTGCTTTTTACAACACCCTGATGGCATTAACTTCGAAAACAAGGGGAATGAGAAGATTAGGTACTGCCGCCACAGATTTGGTTTATGTTGCATGCGGCAGGTTCGATGCTTTTTACGAATATAGCTTAAGTCCCTGGGATGTTGCAGCCGGATCATTTATAGTAGAACAGGCAGGCGGAAAAGTAACTGACTTTAACGGCGGAGATAACTGGTTGTTTGGAAAAGAAATTATCGCATCAAGCTCTTCTTTATATCCTGACTTTTCGAAGATAGTCATCGATGAATTTAACCAGGACTACAACAGTGGAGATATACTGCTTTAATGTATAATGATGAATTAATAATGATTAACTAATCGTTCTAAAAAAATAAATGCTTTTTGGAAACAAAAAATATATATCTCATAAGTGGAATGGGTGCCAATGAAAAAGTATTTGAGCGCCTCAACCTCGATGGTTACAACTTAAACTTTATTGATTGGATTATTCCTCACAAAAACGAAGCTATAGAAGACTACGCCAAAAGAATGTCAAAAAATATCGATACCCGCGGGGAAGTTATATTGATTGGTTTATCCTTTGGAGGTATCATGGTTCAGGAGATAGCTAAACTTATTGAAACAAATAAAATTGTAATAATATCATCGATAAAGAATAGGAACGAGCTTCCTGCACTTTACAAAATATCTTCAACACTAAAACTTCATAAGCTTATACCTTCATTTTTCTTTCATAATACAAAAATTTTAAGTAAATTATTGTTCGGAAAAAACAGTGAATCACTAATCAGAATTATGGAGCGTTTCTTTACGATGAGAGATATCAGATACAGCAAATGGGCAATGGATATTGTAGTAAACTGGAAAGAATCATCGCTTACAACAGACCTTTTACATATTCATGGAACAAAAGACACGGTATTTCCGGCTAAACATATCAATAATGCTATTTTTGTAGAAGACGGAACTCATTTAATGATCTTCAACAAGGCAACTACAGTGAGTAAACACATTTTAAACTTCCTGAAAAAACAAGATTAACAAATGCAAATAAAGAAAACACATATAGAAGGTTTATTAGAAATAACACCCAAGGTATTTGAAGACGACAGAGGCTATTTTTATGAGAGCTACAATAAACTGGCCTACATGAAAGAAGGTATTGACTACAACTTTATTCAGGACAACCAGTCTCTATCGCAAAAAGGTGTTCTTAGAGGATTACATTTTCAAAACCCTCCTTATGCACAGGGTAAACTGGTAAGGGTAATAAAAGGAGCCGTTATTGATGTTGCTGTTGATCTCAGAAAAAATTCACCTACTTACGGTAAATACCACAAAGTACTGTTAACCGAAGGCAACAAACGCATGTTCTGGATACCTCCCGGATTTGCACATGGTTTCCTCACTCTGGAAGATGATACCATATTTGCTTATAAAGTAACCAATATCTACCATAAGGAATCAGAAGCCTGCATAAAATGGGATGATTACGATTTAAATATTGAATGGGATATCCCGGAGGAAATCACACCAATAGTTTCTGAGAAAGACGAAGAAGGAGTATCTTTTAAAAATTACAAATCTGAATTTAATATAGTTATCAACTAAACGTGTTTATATATCAACAATTCTTGAAATAGAAAAAAATATTAACTTAATTGCAACCGAATTAATAAACGATAAGCCATGAAGAAGGTATTCAGTGTTGCAGCGATGGTGGTGTTGGCTTTTGCTGTAGGAAAATTATTTGTTTTCTCAGTTCCTGAGGAAAAAGAAAACGATGATACAAATCAAAAAAACATTAGCAACGAGTATAGGGTCTACGCTCTGAACTTACCTAAGGAAGCGTACTTTGCCGGTGAACAAACACCTCTGGACATTCCGGATGTAAAAGAACGTTTAGACAGGGAACTCTTAGTTAATACATATTGGCAATCGCAAGGATTACTTTTTTTCAAGCGTGCCAACAAATACTTCCCGACTATTGAAAAAATTCTAAAAGAAAAAGGCGTTCCTAATGATTTTAAATATCTGGCGCTAATTGAAAGTGGGCTTCAAAATGTAACATCACCTGCCGGAGCAAAAGGTTTTTGGCAATTGATGCCTAAGACAGCCCGGGAACAAGGATTGGAAGTTAATTCGAATGTTGACGAAAGGTATGATGTTAAAAAATCAACCGAGGTTGCCTGCGATTACCTTTTAAAAGCAAAGGAAAAATTTGGATCCTGGACTTTAGCTGCAGCATCCTACAATATGGGAATCTACGGTGTAAGCAAACAACTGAAAAGACAAAAAGTAGGCACCTATTACGATCTCCTGCTGGGAGAAGAAACAGGTCGTTATGTTTTTAGGATTTTGGCAATTAAAAAGATTTATGAAGATCCAAAAAAATACGGCTTTCATTTCAGAGAAAAAGACCTTTATACAATGCCCGAAACAAAGTTGATTGAGATTGATACTGCTATAAATAATCTGGCTGATTTTGCCATCACTCAGGGGGTTAACTATAAAGAGCTTAAAATGTATAACCCATGGCTAAGGGAAATTAATCTGAATAATAATTCCCGAAAAAAATACACTATAGAAATTCCGGTAGAATAATACCAATTTGAATTCAAAATGGTATAAAACGGATTTCATAAAATATAAATGCCGCAATAAAGATTTTATTGCGGCATTTATATTTTCAGACTAATCAGAGCTGATAAGCAATCAACATTAACAAGCCGGCAAACTCACCGGTACATTTACTGCCAATCCTCCCTCAGAAGTTTCTTTGTATTTTGAGTTCATATCCCTAGATGTTTCCCACATAGTTTTTATAACCTTATCCAAAGGAACTTTTGTTTCGGATGGCACTGTATTCAATGCCAATTGCGATGCGGTTATTGCCTTAATTGCCCCCATGGAGTTTCGTTCGATACACGGTATTTGCACCAAACCTCCAATCGGATCGCATGTTAAGCCCAAATGATGTTCCATGGCTATTTCTGCTGCTACCATTGCCTGCTCCGGACTTCCTCCCATTGCTTCTGTCAATGCTGCAGCTGCCATTGCCGAGGACACGCCTATCTCGGCCTGACATCCCCCCATAGCTGCCGAAATTGTAGCTCCTTTCTTAAATATACTCCCTATTTCGCCGGCAACTAAAAGAAACCTGACAATGTCACCATCTGTTGCATTCTTGTTTACTCCGGTTAAATAATACATCAAAACAGAAGGTATAACACCGGAAGAACCGTTGGTAGGAGAAGTAACTACCCTTCCCAATGCTGCATTTACTTCGTTTACGGCAATAGCAAATACACTTATCCAGTTGAAAATATTCTTATTATCGCTTTCCTTTTTCGAAATTGCATCCATCCACTCTTCTCTTGTGGAATATTTCTCTTTTCCTATAAGTGAATTAAACAGTACTGCCGCTCTTCGTGTAACATTAAGTCCTCCGGGCAAAGTTCCCTTAGTATGGCAGCCATCGTATACACAGTCCTGCATAACCGACCAAACTCTCAACAACTCCTTATAAACAACATCTTTTGACCGCCAGGTCAGCTCATTTCTCAATACGATCTCAGATATTGACTCATCATTATTATTACAATGATCCAATAAGTCCTGAGCTTCTTTTATAGGAAATGGCAATTCTCTTACTTCATCAACCTGCTTTTCATCCTCCTTTACAACGAAACCACCTCCGATTGAGTAAAAATAACTCTCGGAAGATTCTTTGTCATAATAAGCCGTGAATTTCATGCCATTAGGATGAAACTTTAGAAACTCCCTGTTAAATATAATATCCGTTTCAAAGTCAAACTCAATCTTCTTTCTCCCTCCCAGATTCAGTGTCTTTTCCTTTTTAATTTCATTTATTATATCCTCAATTTCATTTGTAGGAACAGTTTCCGGATCTTCTCCATTCAGTCCTAAAACCGTTGCCACATCAGTTGCATGCCCCCTACCTGTAAGCGATAAAGAACCGTAAAGCTCTACTTTGACTCTAGAAACTTTTAAGAAGATATATTCTGCCTCCAACTCCGCGATCCATCTTTCGGCAGCTCTCCAAGGCCCTAAAGTATGTGAACTAGAAGGTCCTACCCCTATCTTCAACATATCAAAAACACTAATACTCTCCATTACTAATATTAATATTATTAAAACTTCATTTAATACAGGCGTCCCAAACCGGATCTTGTGGTGTGGCCGCAATCAACGATATTATTTCCTTCTTCACAGGGTGAATAAACTCAATCTGTCGGGCGTGAAGGTGAACTGACAGATCCTTATTAGCTCTTTTGAAACCGTATTTAACATCTCCCTTTATCGGGAAACCTATTTTCGACAATTGACACCTAATTTGGTGATGCCTTCCGGTCTTTAAGTTAATTTCCAGAAGCTGATACTTATCCAACTCCCTTTCTATTTTATAATGTAAGATCGCTTCCTTGCTATTCGGAACTGCTTTATCGTTTGCATACGATTTATTCTGCTTTGGATTTCTAACCAAATAATGAATCAGTTCCCCTTCTTTATTCAGATGCCTTTTATCAACAATTGCCCAATATGTCTTTTTTATTTCGTGGTTTTGAAGCATTTTATTAAGACGGGTCAAAGCCTTATCAGTCCGCGCAAAAATAACAGCACCACTGGTAACCCTGTCAATTCTATGTACTACTCCCAAATAAACTTTCCCGGGCTTATCGTACTTATCCTTAATATACTCCTTAACAACATCGCTTAAAGGTTTATCGCCGGTTTTATCTCCCTGTACAATATCACCCGGACGTTTATTAACGACTACAATATGATTGTCTTCGTAAATCACCTGTAAGTTTTTCTTGTGACTCCTATGCATCTTCACATTTTCTTGCAAAGGTAGAACAAGAAGTGTTAGTTACAAACTGTAAGATACTAAGTTTTTAACGGGAGTAATAATTGCAAATTAATCAGAAGCATAAGCGATTAACCTTTCGTTGTGAGAAACAACTTTGTAATATAACAATTATTACCAATCGCTCCTTGAAAATAATTTAAAAAATAAGCTTAAGTTTTTAACCAATTCTTAATAAGTAATATTCGGAAATAAGAAGTCATTTTTATACTTTTAAAAAACTAACTAATCTCACATGCCTATGACACCATTAAGATCTAAAACAGCAATTGAACCTCATAAAATTTTCGTTCTCGATACCTCTGTAATTATTTTTGATCACGATTCTATTTTAAATTTTGAGGAAAATGATGTTGCTATACCAATTACAGTACTGGAAGAGTTAGATGAATTTAAGAAGGGTAGAGACACTAAAAACTATGCTGCCAGAGAGTTTATCCGATTTTTAGACAAAATTGCCGACACGCATTCACTACAAGAGTGGATAGATATTCCCGGTGAAGACAAAGGAGCCTTCAAAATAATAATGAACGGCAACAAATCTTCGGTTGATGCAAACGAAGTATACGCTGAAGAAAAAATGGATCACCGGATATTAAATGCAGCCCTCTCTCTTCAGGAACAGGAACCGGAAAAGAAAGTGATTTTGGTTTCAAAGGATATAAACCTAAGATTAAAGGCAAAAGCCCTGAACCTTCATGCCGAAGATTACGAAACAGGGAAAGTTCATGAGGTAGATAAATTATTGCATGGGGTACAAAAGGTTGTGGATGTAACCCATGATCAAATTGTTGTTCTTCACTCAAAAAAATATGTTGAAGAAGACCTGTTCCCCGAAATAGAAACCCCTCTGGCTAACGGATATTATATTTTTCAAAGTCCGGAAAGTTCTGCCTTAGCATACTTTAACCCATTTACTAAAAAATATGAAAAAGTGGACAAGAAGATGTGTTATGGAATAAAGCCTCACAACGCAGAACAAACCTTTGCTCTTCACGCATTACTTAAAGATGAGGTAAAACTGGTAGCTCTACAGGGAGTTGCGGGTACAGGAAAAACATTACTGGCACTTGCAGGTGCATTAGAACAGAGAAGAAATTTTAAACAGGTATATCTGGCAAGACCTATTGTTCCGCTTAGCAATAAAGACATTGGTTTTTTACCCGGCGATATTAAATCAAAGATCAATCCATACATGGAGCCTTTATGGGATAATTTAAAAGTTATTAAAAATCAATACGGCGAACATGACAAGGAGTTCAAGCAAATAAGTAATATGTTAGAAACAGAGAAATTAGTCATTGCTCCTCTGGCATATATTAGGGGAAGGAGTCTGGCTGAAGTTATTTTTATTGTTGACGAAGCTCAAAATCTGACTCCTCATGAAATTAAAACCATAATTACAAGAGCCGGAGAGAATGCCAAATTTATATTTACCGGAGATGTTAAACAGATAGACACTCCATATCTTGATGACAAATCTAATGGTTTATCTTATCTGGTTGATAAACTTTCGGGCAATGAACTTTTCGCTCATGTAGAATTAATAAAAGGTGAGCGTTCTGCACTTGCCAATCTGGCAAACGATCTTTTATAAAAATACCAAATAAACAATGAAATGCACTATATCTTTTTCGCCTAATCCATTTTTATTTCATTTAAAAATGCTTCCGTAGCTCTGCTATGCAATAATTTTTAAATTCGTAAAAAAGAATTATACTTCAAAGCTAACAGCGCATTCCATAATTTAATTGGTATAAAACCACATCAATACAATACCTATATAAAAAAGGGAGCAAATCATATCTGGCTCCCTTTTTTATTAATTCATAATCACCTGAAAAAAAATCAGGCAATCCGATTGTTTACTGACGTATTTGGAATAATATTATTTTGTAATAGCCTTAACTACCCACAAAATCAAATAAAGTACAACACCAGTACCATAAGCAAGTACTAAAACAGCAAAAATTATTCTAAATATTAGCGGATCTACATTAAATTTACTACCCAACCAATCGCATACTCCTAAAATCATATTCTATTCTTTAATTATTATGACACAACAAGGTACAAATTATTTACTTACTCAGCCAATACTATTTTAGCTGATTTCAACAGAGCTTTATTTATCTCTCTATTCATATTTTGATTGAAATCGTCGTACTGCAACTTTATCCTGTTATTTCCTTTTTCTAAATTAACTTCAATAACATTCGACCATCCAAATTCGCTCCAGTTATCTTCGCCTCTCTGCGGCATCACTACTGCAGCAATATATTCATCGTTTAAATAAAGTGATCTAAGCGCACATTTATTCTCAGTATTAATAGGTCCGCTTCCGTTTGCATATTCAAATGTCACAAAGTATTTTCCCTCTTTTAATACATTAAATTCTGTATAAATCTGATTGTTTTCTATCTGTGTCAAAACCAGTGACTCTACATCTTTAGCTGAAGTTTTTTCAAACTTCCCTACCGGGATAGTTACTGAAAATGAATTTTCAAATTCTACCGGCTCACTCAAAAACGACTCATTTCCAATTTTATCGATAGCCTTTACCTGATAACTTTCAAACGCCCCGTCAACTAATCGATTATACTGAGTATCGTCAGTTTGAATTTTCAACACTCCATTTCGATAAATTTGATATGAAATTGCATTCTCGGTTGCTTCCCACTTTAATATATCTCCCTCAACTTTCAACACAGGAGTTTCAGGAGAGAATTTATTCTCCACCAGATTGATCTTAGAATTCTGGTTCAATTGTCCGTTCATCACAATTTCAATATTGTGTTCTCCTTCAAGCGTAGCATCAACATAAGGATCCTGTTCTTCTCCATCAATCCTGAATGATGCAATTTTATTTCCAAAACCACTTATTTTAATATTTAAGATTGAGTTTCGGTACTTATAATTTTTCAACTCCAGGTTTCCTCCATAAGCTGAAGGTATCAAAGGATCAAAACTAATGGAGTTAGCGTTATATTCTATTCCAAAAAGAATCTTGTAATAGTTTGACAATTGTGCGGCTACAGACCATAACATATTATGGGAGTTCATAGCCTCCACATCTGTTTGCTCCCAGTCTCCGGTTTCTGCAACATAATTTTCATAGTTTGTAAGAAATAAACCCGCCGACCTGAATAGTGATGCCATCCCAAATTCAACGGCCTTTTCATTATGAACTTTCTTTGCAGCCAAATTCCAATACCCTTGAACAAAAGGCCAAATTCCATTATTATGATAAGGATGAATATTCGGAATTTGAGGATAAAAAACAGGTGTTCCCCATTTTACAACAGGAAAACTTTCGATCATTTTTTTAGCTCTTTCGTCAGAAGCTATCCCAAAACGAACCATGTGCGATGCACCTAAAGCTTCTGCTTTCGGCGATAAGCTCAAGTAATTTCTACCATAAAGAAAATTTCCGTAATAGCCTTTAGATTCAATCCAGAATTGATCATTAAGAGCCTTTTTTATATTCCTGGCCAACACCTCATATTCGCCGGCATCCTCACCCAACAGATGACTTATTTCGCTCAACACCATTAAAGCACGATAATGCACTGCAATCGTACCTAAATTCTCGGAATTATAAATATCAACCGGCTGCATCCAGCGCGGATATGATTGCTCCCTCCAATCAATAAACGAAGACTCTCCCTTTGTTAATCCGTCTTTTGTGAAAGCAACTTTTATATCGTCATCTAATGAGTTTTTTATAATAATATAAATCTGATTTAGCCATTCTCTGTCTCCGGTAATTTTATAAAGATGCCATGCTGCCGGAGCCCAAATCATTCTGTCGGTTGACACAGGCCAGGCTCCACCTGTTCCGGTATCCTGAATTATTCTATTGTCATCAACTTTTTTTAGAAGACCTTTTTTCACTACTTCCGGATGAGTAACAGATAAACTCAACATTGATGCATAACTCAAATCACGGGTCCATACTCCTCCCCATTTTGCTCCTGTATCAAAATAACCATCAGAGGTAACCAGGTTTTCAGACTCTTCCAAAGCCATATTATATAAAGCATTCAACAGTCGTGAATCTGATGAAAATTGAGGGAACTTTGATATATCTCTTTTTAATTTCCATGTCATGGATGTATCAATTCCAACCTTCGAAAGCACCTGATAATCAGACCTGATCTCAATATCAGAAATTGCTTCTGCTTCAAATTCTCCTTGATGTACAAAATCTTTACCAACAGTGTAATCGTCCGACTGATACAGTACCTCATTACTGTCTATTTCGCAGGAAGTGAACATTCCTATCAGACCTAACACATAAACTATTTTCCTCATTTCAGTTTTTATTAGTTACTTACACAAAAATACTATTCATTCTACTACTTTTGCAATCAATATTAAATAATAACACCAAATGAGCATTATAAATTTATTTAACACTCATTTGAAATTACAATTGGTATAAACTTCAGATCAGATGATATATTTAGACAATGCTTCTACAACAAAACTAAATAACAAGGTGTTAAATACAATGACCAAGGCTTTGGAGGAGATTTATGGCAACCCTTCATCAACCCATTCTTTAGGCAGAAAAGCAAAAGTTGCAGTAGAATCGGCGCGAAATTCAATATCAAAGATTCTAAATTGTAAAGCGAAAGAAATAATTTTCACATCCGGAGCAACCGAGGCAAACAATGCTATTATTTTTAATGCAGTCAACACCCTAAATGTTGAACGTATAATTTCTTCACCTATAGAACATCACTCTGTATTTGATACAATAAAAAAGATTGAAAACGATAATCTGGCAGAAGTTCACTGGCTGACAATTAATGAAAAAGGAAATTTTGATTTTGATGAGCTGGAGGGACTTTTAAAAGAGGACAAAAAGACTTTCGTTAGTCTTATGCATGTAAACAACGAAATCGGCAATATTACCGACATAGAAAAAGTGGGGAATTTATGCCGAAACTATAATGCAGTTTTCCACTCTGATACTGTTCAGGGCATAACTCACCTCAACTATGATCTTGAAAAGCTCCCTGTTGACTTCATCTGCGCCAGTGCACATAAGTATGGAGGACCAAAAGGGGTAGGTTTAATATTCAAACGTGATGGTGTAAAATTTTCGAAACAAATTTACGGAGGCGAACAGGAAAGAGACTTTAGAGCAGGTACCGAAAATATTCACGGAATTATTGCCATGCAAAAAGCTATAGAAATTGCCTTTAGCGAAAAAGAAAAGATTAACAATCATATTAGCAATCTAAAAAAACACCTGATAACATCGCTAAAAAAAGAAATTCAGGGCATTAAATTTAATGGCCTGTCGGACAATCCTGAAGAAAGCATTCCAACTATTTTGAATATAAAATTACCTCTTTCAAAACCGGGCAAGATGATTGTTTTTCAATTTGATTTAAAAGGAGTTGCCATTTCTGAGGGAAGTGCCTGCTCTTCGGGCGGAAGTTTAGGTTCGCACGTACTCAGGGAATTGCACAGCGACCCGGCAAACCCGGGAAGCAACATCAGAATCTCCTTTGGACCTGAAAACACACTTGAGGAGGTAGACTTATTTACAAAAATTCTCAAAGAAATTATCTCAACATCAAAATAATCCACATCTATGATAAATAACAAGAAATACATACTGGTCTTCCTTCTTGGAGCATTAACATTTTGGGCCTATAACAAGTTTGCCTTCCCAAAAGTAGAGCAAAAAATAAGACCCCAAATTTCAACAACTGGAATAATAGGAGCAATGGATGAAGAAGTAAACATCCTAAAAGATTCGATGCAGGTAGATACTGTTATCCAAAAAGCCGGGATGGACTTTTATAAAGGAAAAATAAACTCTAAACAGATTATTGTAGTAAAAAGCGGTATAGGTAAGGTTAATGCGGCAATAGCTACTCAACTACTTATTGATAATTTTAGCGTAAGCAACATTATAAATACGGGGGTAGCAGGAGGATTAAATGACACGCTAAATATTGCTGACATTGTAATAGCCAAATCACTGCGTTACCACGATTTTGATGTAAGCAGTTTTGGATATAAAATCGGAAAAATTCCAAGGATGGACACCTCTGTATTTTACTCCGATAGAATGATGATGGCTAATATTCTTAAAAACGGAAGAGGCTTAAAATATAGAATTGGCTATGGAGACATTTCTTCCGGCGATCAGTTCATTGCAAACGAAATACAAAAGAATGAAATAGTAAATTTATTCAACTCCGATGCAGTAGAAATGGAATCAGCGGCGATAGCACATGTGTGCTACCTCAACAATATCCCTTTTGTAATAGTTAGATCTATATCCGATAAAGCTAATGGCGAGGCACCTGCCAACTACAGTAAGTTTGAAAATGAAGCCGCAATAAAGTCAGCCACGCTTATTTTGAAGTCGATTAATTAAGCTTTAATTTAACGACAAAAAAAACTCGAAGCACTATCACTTCGAGTTTTTTTATTAATATTTTTTACATCCTACAATTTGCCAAGCTTCATTTTGGCATCATGCAACTCTCTGTTAAGCTTAGTAAACCTTTCGAGATTATTTTTCTTATGTGCATCAAATTCTTTTTCAAGATCTTCGAACTTATCTTTAGCTTCTCTGGTAATTTGATAGCTTTGTTTGTAAAGGAAGAAAAATACTCCGACTAATATCAATAATACGATCGCAGTCACATACATAATAGTCGCAAAACTTCCCTTCGATATTTGCAAGCCCATTGTAGAAAAACTATCCTCCCGTGTTAAACTTTCATCAAGATTCCCCTGAGTGCTTTTCAGGTCAGCATTTAAGCTTGTAATTGTTGTTTCAAGGTTAGATATAGTTTCTCTATCACTTACAATTGTATTCTCCAAATTACTGATTGTATCATTTAAAGCTTTATAAAACTCATTAATTTGATATTCCTTGAAAAACAAATAACCATCCCATAAATTAAGGTTCTTCTTAAATACAGAAAACTGTTCTTCAATTTTTACCTCCTTCTTCCATGCATTAATATCTTTTTTTGCGAAAGCCGATATTGATAATGTCATCATTATCAAAACAAATGCTGCTACTCTTCTCATCTTTTAATCTATATAAATTTGTTTTTCATTTATCCAATATTACCTTGTCATTTGCACCATCTATCAAAGACCATAATTCAAGGTATTATCTTTTGTATTCCGTATTTGCGAAATTAATTAACAATTACAGTACTTACAAATATTTACATAATAAGTTAGTCCCTAACAGTAAAATTATCTATACCTCTACTATTCAGGTACTTACATCCACTATGTCTTCGTATTTTCACCAACAAATTGTTAACACTATAATAAATGTAATATTTATATTTCAACAATTATCAATTTTTATAGCACAATATTAAAATTTAACAACTAATCAAACAATAAATAGGTCAGCTTTAGTATTATCAGAGTCGAATTATGTTGATAAACAATCCGGAAAAAGCTAATACTTATCAAACAATTGTTTTAAATTTTGACTTCGATTTTATCATTCAATTTCTGAACTGAAATCTTTAAAAATCACAGTATAAAGAAAATTAGCAATGCGTATACTACATACATCTGACTGGCATTTAGGAAAAAAACTGGAACGTTTTTCCAGACTAGAAGAACAAATATCCGTAATGGAGGAAATTTGTGATATTGCTAATTCAGAAGAAACGGATGCCATAATTGTTGCAGGAGATGTTTTCGACACCTTTAACCCTCCCGTTGAGGCTGTAGAACTTTTCTACAGAACCCTACGCAAACTTTCTAACAACGGAAAGCGACCTGTCGTTGTTATTGCCGGCAATCATGATTCTGCCGACAGAATAGAAGCACCGGATCCGCTGGCACGTGAATTAGGGATAATTTTTGTTGGATACCCGAATTCAAAAATAAATACATTTGAACTGGATAGCGGATTAAAACTAATTAATTCGGACAAAGGATTTTTAGAGTTTCTTCTTCCAAACTCTGAACTTTTAAGGATATTAACTACCCCGTATGCAAACGAGCAACGTTTAAGAAGCTTTTTGGGAGTTGAAGATTCCGAAGATGAACTAAGAAATATTTTGGAAGAGAACTGGAAAGAAACGGCAGAAAAATACTGCGATTCTAAAGGTGTAAATATTCTAACTGCCCACTTATTTTTCACAAAAAAAGGAAGTAAAATCCAAAATGAACCAGATGATGAAAAACCGATCTTACATATCGGCGGAGCACAGGCGATATACAGCAATTCCATTCCGAAAGAAATTCAATATACTGCCTTAGGCCATCTTCACCGCAAACAGATTGTAGACGATACTGTTTCGCCTGTAGTTTATTGCGGAACTCCAATAGCCTACAGCTTTGGAGAAAGCAATCAGGATAAATTTGTAGCCGTTTTAGATATCAAAGCAAATGAAAAAGCCATTATAAATTTTGTAGAATTAAAAAATGGAAAAAAACTATTAAGGAAGGTCTTCAATGATTTGGAGGTTGCAAGAGAATGGTTAACAGAAAATAAAAATGCTCTGGTTGAAATAACTTTAGAGATGGATAATTTCATGACAGCCGATGAAAAAAAATCTCTTTTTGATATTCATGACGGGATAGTGAATATAATTCCAAAAATCAATAAAAAAGATGGAGATACGGACTCTGAATCTAAGTCCATAAACATCCAGGATGACCTGCCCAGCCTGTTTAAAAAATATTTTTCATCTAAAAATGGAGGCCAGGAACCTAATGAAGAGTTGATGGAACTATTCAACGAAGTTATTTCTAAAAACTAAGCCCATGATACCATTAAAATTAAAAATCAAAGGTATATATTCATACATCGAAGAGCAGACTATCGATTTCAGCAATCTTACGGACAGCTCTCTATTTGGAATTTTTGGAGCGGTAGGAAGCGGAAAATCTACCGTTCTTGAAGCAATTACATTTGCTCTTTACGGAGATACCGAACGACTCAACAGCAGAGATTCCAGGGCCTACAACATGATGAATTTAAAATCGAACGAATTACTTATAGATTTTGAATTTTATACTGATACCAGGGATAAAAAATACCGATTTATAGTAAAAGGGAAGAGAAACAGGAATAACTTCAATGATGTTAAAACATTCGAAAGAAGCTCTCTGGAATCAACAGGTGATGGAAGTTGGCTTCCCACAGAAAAATCAGCAACAGATATAATAGGATTAAGCTATAAAAACTTTAAACGAACTATAATTATTCCGCAAGGTAAGTTTAAGGAATTTCTGGAGCTAACTGCAAAAGACCGAACAGAAATGCTCAACGAAATCTTTCATCTCCAAAGATTTGATCTGGCGCCAAAACTGGGCTCTATAAAAAATAAAAACGAGGAGAGCTTAAATATCCTAAGCGGAGAAATGAAGCAATATGAAGGTAAAAACCCGGAGGTATTAAAAAATCTTGAATCAGATAAAGCTTTATTGACAAAAAAAGAATTAACAGCAAACGAGGAAATTAAAAAGCTTAGGGATAATATTTCAGAGCAAAACAAACTAAAAGAACTATTTGAAAGCCTGTCTGCGGCAGAATCAAAACTCGGCAAACTAGACAATCTAAAAGGTGATTTCGAAAAAAGAAAAACAGAATTAACCAACTATAGTTATTGCAGAATCAATTTTTCGGAATTATTAAATACCGAATACCGCATTGAAAAAGAGATTAAACATAGCACTGATAAACTGTCATTATTAAAAAATTCTCTTGAAAAGAACGAAGAGAATAAAAATGAACTGGCATCCGAATTGAAATTAGTTCAAAAAATATATGACAAAAAAGATGAGCTAACCAAAGAAGCTGAGGAACTGGAAATAATTATCTCTATCAGAAACTCTATTGCTGATAATGAAATTCTATCAAAAAGGATAGAAAAAGGCAATCGAATAATTGTTCAGGAAAAATCAGAATCAAATGAAAATCAAAAAATATTAGTTGAGAAAAAGTCAGAACTAAAAAAACTCAAAGAAGATCTTCCAAATATTTCTATTCTACATAATGTAAAGAATCACCTAATAAAACAGAACAATTTAGAGAATCAGTTAAAAGACATCAATACCGAAATAAATAAAAGCACTAATGAAATATCATCGATAAAAAATCAGATAAAAACCGATATTGAAGAGAAACACTTTTCAGAGTCAATATCAGAGATAAGAAAAAAAACAGATGATGAAATAGATTTTCTAAAAAGTAAACGAATTGAGCTGAATGAAAAACAGAATCATACTTTAGCTCAGGAAAAATTAAAAAATTGGGCAGACGATTTAGTTGACGGTACTCCATGTCCCGTATGTGGTTCTGAACATCATCCTCACATCTTAAACATATCAGACTTACAAAATGAAATATCCGAAATAAAGAAGAAGGATGAATATTTGGAAAAAACACTGTCGAAACTTAATAAGCAAAATTCAATATTAGACATAATAGAACACAAACTTTCAGCTTCAAAAGAACTACTTTCGGATAATACCTCGAAAAAAATAATAGTAGAAAAAGAAATTTCTGCACATAACAACTCTTTCCAATGGGAACAATTTAAAGATATATCTTTAGAAAAAACAGACAGACTAATATCTGATACAGAAAAGCTCAGTCAACAAATTAATAATTTAGAAGAAAGTATCGCTCTTATCGAAAATAAATCATTAAAGCTACGAGAGAGTATTGACAGAAATTCTGAAGGAGTGCAAAAGCTAAAAAATAAACTAATTGCAGATGAAGCAACTATAGAAAGCAAAAAAGGTGCATTGAAAAGATTATCGCTAAAACAAGTTGAAAATGAAGATAATAATTCATTGACAAAGTCTGCTAGTCAAAATATGGAAACTGTAAAAAAAGCAGAAATCGATTTTGAGAGAATATCTAAAGAAACAACCTCTATAATAACAGTAATTGCGGAGATAAAAGGTCAGGAAAAAGAAATTACAGAAAAACTAAAAACTCTCGATGAATCAATTTTGGATGCTAAAAATCTATTAAGTAATTCATTGGCTAAATCTGAATACAGTTCATTAGAAGTTGTAAAAAGAATTCTCTCAAAAAAAATAGATGAGCAGGATGAATCTAAAATTATTTCAGATTTTGAACTAAATCTAAAATTAGCCGCAGAAGAATTAAACAAACTTAAGAAGATAAGCGAGGGTAAAATTTTCGATGCGAATTTATATTCTAAAACTAAAGAAGAACTTTCGCATAAAGAGGCGGAATTAAAAAAACTAACTACTCAAATTGGTGTACTTCAGGGTGAAATATCAAAACTAACAGGCGATCTGGAAAAGAAGAATATTCTTGAAAAGGAAAATGAGAGTCTTTTGAAACGAAAAGACAACATCAATATTTTATCTAAATTATTTAAAAGTAAAGGCTTTGTAAATTACATTTCAACCGTCTATTTGCACAACTTAAGCGAAGCGGCAAACAACAGGTTCTTTAAAATGACAAAGCAACAACTTCAACTTGAAATTACGGATAGTAATGAATTTCAAATTCGCGATCTGTTAAACGAAGGAAAAACAAGAAACATTAAAACTTTATCAGGCGGACAGATGTTTCAGGCATCACTTTCTCTGGCTCTGGCTCTGGCCGACAGTGTTCAGTCGCAGGTAAAAGCTGATAATAAATTTTTCTTTCTCGATGAAGGTTTTGGTTCCTTAGATGATGAATCTCTTCACATAGTTTTTGAAGCATTAAAATCGCTTAAAAACGAGAACAGGATTGTAGGAATAATTTCACACGTTGAAAGTCTGAAGCAGGAAATTGACATTCACCTTCAAGTTAATAAAGATGATGAAACAGGCAGTATAATTAGACATTCATGGGAATAACAATAAATTCAACTTAGATTTATTAACTGAATTCAGCCTCATTTTATCACAAATAAAATGAGGTGATTTTTTTAAAAGAAAAGAGTATTAATTCGTAACTTTAGTAACAAACCAAAATCATAACACTTAAGTTACACGCTATCTTCAACTTTCTAAAAAGAATATACTATGAAATAATGAGCTTTTTCCCGGTAAAGCTCTTACTTATCCAGATGCGGACAAATTTGTTTCTGCTTGCTTTTTGGGCTATTATCATTGCATTTATTACAGGTGATCTTGCAAGAGTATACGGCCTTCAATTTCTGTTTGTAGCCCCGGAATACTTTAACAATGTAAACTTTTGGTCATTCTTTCTTGTAGGGATCTTTTTTGGACTGTTTACGATGGCTTTTCATGTAACTTCGTATGTTTACCTCAGTAAACATTTCCCTTTTTTAGCTACACTCGACAAGCCTCTTTTAAAATTCTCAATCAATAACTCCCTCCCACCGACAATAGCATTTTCGGTATATTTCTATTCTACATTCAGGTTTTTATACTTAGTAGAAAACATGCCAATCAAAGAGATATTTATACTATTCCTTGGATTCACCTTAGGGGTAATATTAATTATATCATTGATGTTTACCTATTTCTTCTCTACAAATAAAAATGTATTAGACCTCTTTGGAGATAAATTAGGAACAAGAATAAAAAAGACCATAGACAAACCTCTTAATGTACTTCTTAAAAAAGAGAAAAGCATAAAGAAACTTTCTAAAGACAGTCAAAATATTAAATACTACTTAAAAACACCTTTTAAAATAAAACTTGTCAGACCCACAAAACATTACGACAAAAAAATGCTTCTTAATGTACTCCAACAGCATCACTATAACGGTGGTCTGTTGATGATGGCCATTATATTGCTAATGTTTATTTTAGGGATATTTTCAAATCAGACTTTCTTAAAAATACCTGCAGCAGCAACTGTTTTGCTAATTTTTTCGCTTTATATAATGATTATTGGAGTTCTTCAAACATGGTTCAAAAAATGGACCTTTACTGCTACTGTTATTATCCTCTTAGCCTTTAATTATTATTCACCGGTATTTATAAAATCCAACCAGAGTAAGGCCTATGGCCTCAATTATAAAACATCTGCAGAATACAACGCATTAAACTTTAATAAGATCTCGAACGACTCCATATTCAGACATGATTACATTATCGGTTTAGAAACCCTAAAAAAATGGAAGAAGAAGAATGCTACAATTGTAGGCGACAAACCAAAACTGGTATTTATAAATACCAGCGGGGGTGGACAAAGATCTGCATTATGGACATTTAATGTTTTAAATAAGCTGGACTCTGTCTGTAACTTTAATATAATGAAGCACACTCACCTCATCACAGGAGCTTCAGGTGGAATGCTGGGAGCATCTTATTACAGACAACTATACCTTTTTGGAAGTAATGATGAAATTTCCAAAAACTTTTATACTTATTACGACAGACTTGGCAAGGATGTTCTTAATCCAGTAATGTTTACTTATGTGGTAAACGACCTGTTTTTCCCTTTTAAAAAATTTAAATACAACAACATAGAATACATAAGCGACAGAGGTACTGCTCTGGAAAACCAGATCAACAAAAACACCGATTTTTCATTGGAAACACCGATTAAAAAACTTATCAACCCTGAGTTAAACAGCAAAATTCCAATGATGATTTTCTCCCCTACCATTATTAATGATGGCAGAAAACTATTAATATCGCCAAGTCCTATTTCATATTTAACGTATAACAAATCAGTTGAAAACCAAAATCGCCAGGTAAATGAATATGATGCTGTTGAATTCTCAAGATTGTTTGAGGACCAAAAGGCAGAAGATTTACGTCTTTTATCAGCATTGAGAATAAGTGCTTCATTTCCTTATATCAGCCCCATGGTAGTATTACCTTCTACTCCGAAAATTTCCCTAATCGATGCAGGGGTACGCGATAACCTTGGCTTTGAGCTTACATTACGCTTCATGGACAGATATCATGAATGGATTAGAAACAACACCTCAGGTGTAATAATAATCCAGGTTAAAGCAGACAAAGCATCTACAATAGAAATTGAAAATAAAAAATACAGTATAAGTAATTCTCTTTTTGAACCAATTACGGGGGTAGTTAAAAGTTTTTCTACAATTCAGATCTACAATCAAAATCAACTTCGCCAATATTCATTTTCCAACTTCGATTTCGACGTTGATATGATTGCATTCAGTCTATTTGAAGATATAGAGAGAGTATCACTTTCATGGCATCTTACGTCAATAGAAAAAGGGGAAATATTAAAGGCTAAATCATCTGTCAGTAACAGAATAGCCTTTTTAAAATTTAGAAAATTATTGGGATTATCAAATGATGACATCACCTCGGACATAGAGGATTAGGGTGCTTAATACCAGTTATAAATTAAAATTTACCGGAAAGAAAATTTAAATCACAACTGGTATAATATATTCCGTCAGATTAAATAAACCTTACTCCTTAACCACTCTAACAACCTTCGAAAATTTTGTTCCGTTAAATATTTGAACAAAATAAACACCTCCCTGTAGTTCTTTATCTATAATCAAACTGCCCTCATTGTCAAGAACATCCAGCCTATATACTTCCTGCCCAATAGAATTTGTCAATATAAGGTGGGCTGTTGACTGTAAACGATCTTTGAACTTATAATCTACCTGTAAAAAGTTTTTAAAAGGATTGGGGAAAACGTTAATCTCACTTAGAAGTTCATCTTCGAGTGACAATGCTTCCTTAGTTAAAAGGAACTCTTTAGATGTGATTTCTCCCTGCTCTAAAATAACTGTTACAGAAAGTGTTTCATACCCCTCTTTTCTCACTTCAACCTCAAAAGTCCCCGAATTTGCAGTACCACTTTTAAATGAGCCGCTATAATCACTATAACTTAGGCTTGAATCTTCTACAATTTCTATCTCGGCATTATATATACTGCCATTAGTATCATCATCCTTAACAATTCCTTCTAAATAGGCTGCTTTCTGATAGTCTGGCTTTAAAATATGTAATCCGGTTTCGGTATCAGAGACCAAAATATTTCCGGAAGGCAGGTAAGGGTATACGCCCCATGCTCCATTAAACTCAGCCTTATCTACCGGCGTAGTATCGTATCTGCCAACTTCAACAAGATTATCCGGTTTACTTGCATCAACAAGTTGTACTCCCTGTGCATAATATGAAGAAATTAGAAAATCGCCATTCACAACAGTATTGTGAGGAATAGACTGTTCAGAATACTTCGAACGAATCATATCCAACTTCACGATGTTATCAGGGTTTGACACATCGAAGGATGTTATGTAAGCCGACTTCCTTTCATCGGTAGTATATAAAGTTCGAGCATCATCAGAAAGCCAGGCATTATGAGTTGTTCTATTAGGAGTTTCACTGGTTACAACATCCTTTGGATTAGCCTTGTCGTTTACATCCACTACTACAAAATATCCATTTTTATCGGCGCAACCGTACAGCGTATTATCCTTAACATAACCATCATGTAAATAATGATTCTGATAATAACTCAAATACTCCGGGGATGTAGGACTATCTTTTAAATCTAAAATCAGAGCACCTCCAATCTCATTAACCCCAAAAATATACGCTATCCCGTTTTCATCAATAAAAATATTGTGGGCTGTTTCGTAAATACCATCAATCTTATATGTCCAGGTAGACATTTCTTCACTATTAATAGTATTTAAATCTATAATTAATAAACCTTGGGCCTTATCCGAAGATGAATAAATACCATGTGTTACATATGCGTAATGACTGTAGGTCTTAATATCTTTCCAAACAGAATTAACGGTTTTTACATAATTAAGTTCAGTTGGTTTTTTGGGATCTGTAACATCTACTATCGATATACCTTCATATGTACCAACCAAGGCATACTCATTTCCGTCAACCGAATATCCCCATATATCATTTAACCCTACATCAGGATATTGTAATCTACCCTCCAGTGAGATATTCAAATTTTGCTGTGAAAAGACTGATGAAAAGCTAAGGAGCAATATGAGTATAAGCTTGTAGCGCATTTTCCAGTTGGTTTTAGGTGTAAATAAACTGTTTTCCCAGAGCTATAAAGTTAATAAAAAAAAAGACAAAAGACCGAATTTAGTGGCAACACTCTATTCGATCTTCTGACTTTAATGCTATAACTCTAATATAATTTGATTATCGGGATCATCATCTTCCGGGTCCTCTTCAATTACAGGAGGAGTATAAGGCAAAGGCTCCTTAATATCAATCTTTCTGATCTTAGTAGATGTCAACTGATTTCCTAAGGCTTTATACCCTTTTACTCCAACAAAATCCTCTACATTTATAACTCTGTTATCAAGCTTATCCTGCCCTCTTGTCTTTGCAAATTCTACTTCAATAACAGGTCTGTAGTCCAATGCTACACGAAGAAGAAAACTACCTTTACTATCACTGATAAAACTTTCTTCACGGTCGAATCTATCGAATAGGAAACGCTTCATAAAATAACGTTTCTTTTCCCCTTCGTAATATATTGCTGTGATAGGAAGGTCTTTATCCCACTTCTCTAAAATAAACATTTCATCGTCGAAGTGAGTATTTAATTCAAATCCAATCAGCTTTATGCTACCTCTCTTTGTAATAACCATTAGCTTGTCATCGCCCAGAAACTCACCCAGAAGCCTTCCACGTTCTTCAACATTCAGACGCTTAACAGCATCATCATACCAAATTTTTCGGGCAGCAAGAGTAGAAATACCTTTTTCTTTTAATTCTATTTTTCTGATAGGCAACTTTGTTACCTGATTACCTTTCACCCCTCTACCCTTTATGGCTAACTCAGCAAAATCGATATCAAACTTAAGCTTCTTAACTTTCTGCTGCACTTTAAGGTTTACACTCACAATCTCTGCCTCTCCATTATGGTTAGCTGTAAAATATAGCACCTTACTTCCTTTCGATCCTGTTGTAAGATCGTATTCCTTATCTCTTGTTACGGAAGTGACATTGAAACGTTTCATATAAGTTACTCCGGATACACCATCGATGTAAATAAGGTTGTATACCGTACGCTTATCTCCTTTCTTAAATACGGCTATATGAATAATATCCTTACCGAAGAAAGCTTTAGATGAAATCTTGGATACCACCATCTTTCCATCTTTCCTTATAACAATAACATCGTCAATATCTGAACATTCAGTGATAAATTCATCTTTTTTCAAAGATGTTCCTGCAAATCCATCGTTCCTGTTTACATAAAGTTTCTCATTTTTAATAACAACTTTAGAGGCTACTATATCATCAAAAAGCCTGATTTCTGTATGTCTTGACCTATCCTTACCATACTTTTTCTTCAAATCTTTGAAGTACTCTATCGCAAATTCTATCAGGTTATCTAAGCTATATTGGATTTTAGCAATTCTCTCTTCAAGAGACTCAATATAAAGCTGGGCCTTAGATAAGTCGAATTTCGAAATTCTTTTAATCTTTATCTCAGTAAGTCTTACTACATCATCATCGGTGACCTCTCTTACCAAATGAGACACATGAGGTATTAACCCTTTGTGAATAGCAGAAATCACACCTTCCCAGGTTTCCTCTTTCTCAATATCTATATAGATCCTGTTTTCGATAAAAATCCTCTCTAACGAGGACATATGCCACTGTTCTTTTAACTCGTGAAGCTGTATCTCTAATTCCTTTTTTAATAAGTCTACTGTATTATCTGTAGAACTTTTAAGAATCTCAGTAACACCAATAAACACAGGTTTTTCATCCTGAATCACACAACATAAGGGCGAGATAGAAACCTCACAGTCGGTAAATGCAAATAAAGCATCTATTGTTTTATCAGGCGAAATATTTGCGGGAAGATGTATTAATATCTCAACTTTATCAGCTGTATTATCCTCGATCTTCTTTATCTTAATTTTCCCTTTGTCATTTGCCTTCAGGATAGAATCGATCAACGAAGTAGTAGTAGTACCATAAGGTACCTCCACTATCTTTAATGTTTTCTTGTCTTCTACAACAATTCGGCTTCGCACCCTAACTTTTCCACCTCTTAATCCATCATTATAACCGGAAAAATCAGCAATCCCACCTGTTAAAAAATCAGGGAATATTTCAACTTTCCTTCCTCTAAGATGATTTACCGAAGCATCGATTAATTCATTGAAGTTATGGGGCATAATCTTTGTTGACAAACCAACTGCAATACCTTCTACTCCCTGAGTCAACAACAATGGGAATTTTACCGGAAGATGTACAGGCTCATTATTACGACCATCGTATGATGCCTGCCATTCAGTAATTTTTGGATTAAAAAGGACTTCGAGGGCAAACTTCGACAAACGAGCTTCGATGTATCGTGGTGCTGCCGCTCTATCTCCGGTAAGAATATTTCCCCAGTTACCCTGAGTATCTATCAGTAATTCTTTCTGACCTAACTGAACCATTGCATCTCCAATTGAAGCATCACCATGGGGGTGATATTTCATTGTATTACCTACAATATTGGCTACCTTATTATATCTCCCGTCATCAAGCTCTTTTATCGAGTGCATTATTCTTCGTTGCACCGGCTTAAATCCATCAAATATATCAGGAATAGCTCTTTCAAGGATTACGTATGAAGCGTAATCAAGGAACCAATCCTGATACATTCCTGAAATTTTATTTACATGAAGTTCCTGATGATCTTGAGCTTCGGCACCCATGTCATCTGAAAGATTATCCGAATTCAAATCCTCTTCGTAGTGGTCGTTGTTCATTTATTACTTCCTTTTTACAGTTTCTCAACGCGTTTTTCAACGATTGACTTAATAATAAAACTTCATTTTTGTTGAGACAACTAATAGATACTTTCAGGGTTTTTGTCTTTACATCGCCATTTAGATGCAGATAAAGCGTTCTTCTGAAAAAAGAGCTTTTAATCTTAAACCCATTAAGTTTAGCCTTTGGAAACTCAGCAAAAAACTGGTTATCAGACAATTTTGAAATCAAAACCGGCTCTGATGATTTAATTACAAGGACTTCCCCTTCACTGTCGTACTCAAAGAATGGGAAACCCCGCCAAATTAATAAAAAGGATATAATAAGAAATATAAAAATTAGTAATCCGTTCTCTATTGAATTTCCATATCTACCTGAAACATTATCATCAAATAAATTCAATGCAAATACAAGTAAAAATGCAACATAAATTGATGCATACTGAAATTTAACTCTGGTATTACTAATTTTCATTTTCGGGAACAGGGACTAATTTATACCTTACTAATATACAAAATCCCTATGACATATACCCGTATTTATATTACATAATTTGTCAGATTATTCTTCTTCCAACAAATCCTTTTCTATTCTTAAATTTTCAATAATAAACTGCTGTCTATCAGGAGTATTCTTCCCCATATAGAACTTCAATAAATCATCTATTGTTGTATCTTTCCCAAGCATCACAGGATTAAGACGGATATCATTGCCAATAAAGTGTTTAAATTCGTCTGGCGAAATTTCTCCTAATCCCTTAAACCTGGTTATCTCTACCTTGTTTTTCAACTTATCTATTGCCATTTGCTTCTCTTCATCTGAATAGCAATAAATAGTTTCCTTTTTATTTCTAACCCTAAATAAGGGTGTTTCCAAAATATACAGATGTCCCTCCTTTATAAGTTCGGGAAAAAACTGAAGAAAAAATGTTATCAGCAACAAACGAATATGCATCCCATCAACATCGGCATCGGTAGCAATAATGATGTTATTATATCGAAGATTCTCAATTCCATCTTCGATATTTAACGCAGCCTGAAGCAGGTTAAACTCCTCGTTTTCGTATACTACCTTTTTTGTAAGACCATAGCTGTTTAAAGGTTTTCCCTTTAATGAAAACACAGCCTGAGTATTAACATCTCTCGATTTAGTAATAGAACCACTGGCAGAATCTCCCTCCGTAATAAATATTGAGGTTTCCAACTGTCTCTCCGCCTTCTGATCGCCATAATGAATTCGGCAATCTCTAAGCTTTTTATTATGAACACTAGACTTTTTAGCTCTTTCACGGGCTAATTTCTTAATTCCCGAAAGCTCTTTTCTCTCCCTTTCTGCCTGTAAAATCTTCTTGTAAATAGATTCAGCCACATCAGGGTTTTTGTGCAAATAATTATCTAGCCTGGTTTTAATAAAATCACTAACAAAGGTTCTTATTGTTTGCATATCAGGCCCCATTTCTAAAGAACCAAGCTTTGTCTTTGTCTGCGACTCAAATATTGGCTCTATAACTTTTATACTGATAGCAGCTATAATAGATTTCCTGACATCAGAAGCATCGAAATTCTTATTAAAAAACTCCCTGAAAGTTTTTACAACCGCTTCTCTAAAAGCAGCCTGATGAGTTCCTCCCTGTGTAGTATGCTGACCATTTACAAAGGAATAATACTCTTCGTTGTACTGGGTCTGAGAGTGTGTCATTGCAAGCTCAATATCCTCGTCCTTTATATGGATTATCGGATAAACGATTGGATTTGAAATATTATCATTCAACAAATCCTTTAATCCATTTTCCGAGTGATATTTTTCACCATTAAAAATTATAGTTAAGCCACGGTTCAAATACACATAATTCAGAACCATACGCTCCACATATTCAGTTCTGAAGTGATAGTTGGGGAAAATATTTTCGTCGGGAACAAAAGAAATTTTTGTTCCTTTTCTTAAACCGGAATCCGTAATAGCATCATCGGCAGTTTGGTCTCCTAATGAAAATTCAGAAACTTTAGTTTGACCGTCCCTTACTGACTGAACCCTAAAATAATTTGACAAGGCATTTACAGCCTTTGTTCCAACCCCATTCAGTCCCACAGACTTCTTAAAAGCCCTACTGTCGTATTTTCCTCCGGTATTAATTTGCGAAACACAGGCATTAACCTTCCCTAATGGTATTCCCCTACCGTAATCTCGAATGGTCACCTGGTTCTCTTTTATTGAAAGATCTATCGTTTTACCAACTCCCATTACAAATTCATCGATAGAGTTATCGATTATCTCCTTCAATAATATATAAATTCCATCATCATGTGAAGAACCATCTCCAAGTTTTCCTATGTACATTCCAGGACGCATCCTGATATGCTCCTTCCAATCAAGGGACTTAATATTATCTTCAGTATAAGTAGCGGCAGCCATACAGTTAGGTTATTTTGTGTTTTACTATTGTTTTTTTCTACTGCTAAAAAACATAAACAACTGAAAATCACTCATTGTTACATCTCCAAACAACAACATAAATCAACACCTAAATATATTATAATAGAGTAAAAATCAAAATATCTAAACACATCTTTTATCAACAAGATTATCAAGATCGTTTTTATAAGAAAGAATACCTTATAAAATCAAAAAAACCGGAATTATAAAAATCCCGGTTTTTTTTTAATATTTTACAGTAATATTGTTCTATACATTAAACAAGAAATGCATTACATCGCCATCCTGAACAGTATATCCTTTACCTTCTACCCGTAATTTTCCTGCATCTCTACATTTCGATTCCGATCCGTATTCTACGTAATCATCATAAGCAATTACTTCAGCACGTATGAATCCTTTTTCAAAATCGGTATGTATAACCCCGGCAGCCTGTGGTCCGGTAGCACCTACAGGGATAGTCCAAGCACGAACTTCTTTAACCCCGGCCGTAAAATATGTTTGTAGGTTAAGTAATTTATATGCTTTTCTAATTAAACGGGAAACTCCGGGTTCATCCAACCCTATCTCTTCAAGAAACATTTGCTTCTCTTCATATTCTTCAAGCTCAGCAATATCTGCCTCTGTTGCAGCTGCCAGAATTATGATTTCGGAATTCTCATCTTTAATTGCTTCTTTTACCTGATCTACATATTTATTTCCGCCTTTAGCCGAAGCCTCATCAACATTACAAACGTATAATACAGGTTTATCGGTTAACAGATTCATAGATGTAACTACTTCTCTATTATCAAAATCAACAGCTCGAGCTGAAATACCCTGCTCCAAAGCCTCTTTGAATTTCTCTAAGACTTCAGCATTCTTTTTAGCTTCCTTGTTGCCTGTTTTAGCAATTTTCTTCTCTTTTTCTAAACGTTTTTCTACAGTATCCAGATCTTTTAACTGCAACTCCATATCGATAGTTTCCTTATCCCTTACCGGATCGATAGTTTCATCAACATGAGTGATATTTTCATCCTCAAAACATCTCAAAACGTGTAGAATAGCGTTTGTTTCACGGATATTTCCTAAAAACTGATTCCCTAGACCTTCTCCTTTAGACGCACCTTTTACCAATCCCGCTATATCTACAATATCAACAGTAGCCGGCTGAACTCTTTCCGGATTTACAAGCTCGGATAGCTTTGTAATACGTGAATCCGGTACAGTAACCACACCAACATTAGGTTCAATAGTACAAAATGGGAAATTAGCCGATTGGGCTTTCGCATTCGAAAGACAGTTAAACAATGTTGATTTTCCAACGTTAGGCAATCCTACAATACCACACTTCATATTTTATTTTTTTGCTTTAAGCAATAAGCCCTACGCTATATGCTTTGAAGTTTATATTCATTATCTATCAGCTCAATACTTTACGCTTATCGCTTAGAGCATTTACGCGGGCGCAAAGGTACTCATTTTTAGGCATAAAAAAAGCCCCTTAACAAAGGAGCTTAATAATATTTTTTTTACTGTCTTTCTTATTGCAGCTTAAATGTAATAGGTAACATAAACGATACCGGTACAGCTTTACCACGTTGTTTTGCAGGAGTCATTGAAGGAATTTTTGAAACAATACGCAATGCTTCTTTATCTAAATTCTTATCAACCCCTCGAAGTACTTTCGCTTGTCCGATCTTACCGTCTTTTCCAATTACAAACTGAACAATTACACGACCCTGGATTCCCATTTCTTTGGCAATTTCAGGATACTTAAAGTTCTTCTTAACGTGTTTCATAATACTTTTCTGGAAACACATATATTTAGCTTGCTTTGTCGGCTCCTTTTCACAACCGGGATAAACTGGCTGAGATTCTACAACCTGGAAGTTAAATACTTCTTCTTCCTCATCATCAACTGCTACATCTTCGATTTCTACTGCTTCTTCTTCATCAGTTTCAGTAGATTCTATCTGTAACTCTTCTTCCAACTCAACATCATCCTTTACTACCACGATTTGCTCCTGTGGTGGTGGTGGAGGTGGTGGTGGTGGTTTTTGTTGCTGTCTCTCCGTAATCGGAATAACTTCTTCATCTTCTAAAACTATCTGCTCATCTCCCAAACTTGCAACCTCATGGTCGTATGATTTGTATTCCAAAACAAGATAAACAGCTAGAAGTGACAGGATTAATCCTATCTGCATAAATAAGCCTTTTCTGAGTTCCAGATTGGCTTTCGGATTCTTCTTCGCTTCCATAAACACTTTTTTGTTAGGCTCGGCTAAGATACTTAAAAGAATGTTAAAAATCCAAATAAAAATATACACTCGTAAAACAGCTTAAACCTACAGCCAAGAGTGATCTATTTTATAATTTGTTATTTTCCCAAAATCCTTTCAAACATCCTTAAACCTTTTACTATTTTAACTAAAGGATATGCAACAATAATGCCAACAAAGTCAGCCATTGCATCCTTCCAGTCTCCGCTTCTTCCGATTTTCATACTTTCCTGAAAAACTTCAATCAAGACACCAAATACCAAGGCAATTAATGCAGAGACTATATAATTTTTATTCAAATTCTTACTCCCAAGTTTGTAATTTAAAGCTAGAACCATAAAGGCAGTAAATACCATATATATAATAGCATGAATCAGTTTGTCGGAAACAACGAACAATTCATTCGGTATACTTTTACCAGGAAGTAAACTCATTAAAGCAATTATTCCTGCCCATAAAAAGGCCGGAATAAATGCCAACATGTTTTTTTTAAGCCCCAATTTGCTCTTTGTAATCAGAATCACTTAATAAAGCTTCAACTTCTGAAGCATCACTAAGTTTGATTTTAATCATCCATCCTTCACCATAAGCATCAGAGTTAACTATTTCCGGCGAAGATTCTAATTCTTCATTAAACTCAATTACTTCTCCTGATAGCGGCATGAATAAATCAGACACTGTTTTTACAGCTTCAACAGAACCAAAAACTTCATCTTTTGCAAGAGTTTCACCTTCTGTTTCTACCTCAACATAAACTATATCTCCTAATTCGCCGGCGGCAAATTCAGTAATACCAACTGTAGCGATATCACCTTCTACTCTAATCCATTCGTGGTCTTTGGTATACTTTAATTCTACGGGAATATTCATTTTATTATTATTAAAGTTTTTTTATTATTTATCAGACGACAAATTTATATTTTTTTTCTGATATATGATTACTCGATAATAAGTTTAAATAAATCCTGATCCAGAAATTTTTAGTTCCCCAAATTAAATCTGGCACTAAAACCAAATCTCGCATTTGATGTAGGGAATGCTGTTGAAAGAGCATACTTGGTTAAATTCTGATCATAATAAACTTTCAAAGTAAGACGTTTGCTTAAAGCATAGTCTGCACTACCTTTAACCGATGTCATATTTTGACCTCCTGTAACCTGAGTATCATCTTCCGATAAATCTCTGATAAATGTTCTATTTTGTCTGTAAGACACATCTACTTTTAAGTTCAGGTCACTTTTTATGGTTCTTCTACGCCCCTTTGAACGGATTACAAATTTTAGATCCTTAACCCGGTATCCAAGTCCCACAATATACTCTTCTCCCAAAATCTCAGTTACCATATTATTATCCATACTAAGATTAACCGTTCTATCTTTCTTAATCTCAGTTTTAAGATTAATATTCGCATTCATCGCCATATCAACCCTAATTAAAGGAGAGAACTGTTCTATTAAATTTATGTTACTATAAATATACTCTCCAATATAATTCCCACTTTTATCTATAAAAGGAACACCTTCTTCGTACTGCAAATTAGTAGTAAAAGAATTTATAGAGTAAGCCGATCTGTATCCATGAGCAATAGTAAAGTTTTTAAAGTTATTTTTAAACCACGGTATACGCATCAAACCACTATATGTAATATTCCAGTTAGGAATAGGGATATCTCTGGTAGCACTTAAGGTTATTTCTCCTGCTTCCTTACCTGAGTATGCTGCTAAAAATGCAGGAATTAAAACCTGTTGGCTATTAGGTCCAAACCCTTTCGGATATCCTGTTTCCGGGTCAACCGGAACGGAGTTATTCCCGTAATAACTACTTGCAAGTCTGTTGGATATTAACTTTCTATTTGACTTTAAACTATTAAATGTTTCGGAACCATTTTTATCACTACTAGCAAAGCTGGTAAGCAATGTAAAATAAGTAATATTGAAGTTACCCGTCTGCATCGGATTCTGGGAATAAAAACCATCCTCACCAACGTCCTGAATTACATATCTGTAGAATTCAGAATGACTAATTGCATAATTTCTGCTTGCTGTAAGATCTATTCTAAACTCAGGTAATGGTTCTATTGTTCCCTTGAAACTAAGTTTTTCAGTATTAGTTTGTCTATAAGAATCATTTAATCTCGTATCATTAGTCAACCATCCATTCAACACAGCCGTTTGTCTTATATCGGTTTGATCACCAAACATAAACCCTAAAGACGGGGCCGGTCCTCCATTATAATTCTGTTGCCCAAAGAAACCAACCTCCGGCAAGTAACCCGGTAAAAAAGTACCATTATTCTCGGAATACGAAAGTGTTACATCTTTTACCATTGTGACTAAACCAACCGGAATATCCCAAAACGATGATGAAGCCGTTGATTCTTTCTTGGTTCCGGGATTAGCGGGAGATCCTGGCTTTCTGCTTTTCGAAGAAGAACTCTTACCTACCCCAAACAATCTATACAACTTTTTAAAATCCAACTTACCATTTAACTGGAAAGTATTAGAGTTTTGAAGATTATTACCAAGATCCATATCTTCATTTCTTGTAGCAATAGATCCGGCTTGCCAGTCAAAGTCAGAAGAATACTTAACATTTACATCAACCCATTTTAATGCAGGAATACTTTTTAATGGAAATTTATACCCTACATTGAATCTTTGATGAAAATGTGTCGGTCTTCCGAATGACATTATATTAGTCCATATAGTATCTCTTTGCTCATCTGTTTCAATTTGTCCAAAAGGCTCATCGACAATATTATTTGCTCTTGTACTAAGATCTAACTTCAGGTTTTTAGTTAAATCGAAAGTAAAAGCATAGGCATAATTCATCATGAAATTCTTATTGTACATAGGGTCAATCTTCAAATCTGCATTTTCCAGATTTCTATACTTCTCTGTATTATAGCGTCGGGTAACATCTGATTGGAAAGACAATTTTGACGGAAAATAATAAAAATTAAAATCCTCAACTAAATCAAGCCAATCTGTACTTTTAGCGAATTTCCAATTTTTGAAAGGAGTTACATTATTAGGCTTAGTGCTATAGTTATATTGAATTCCACCTTTATATGTATTGTCGATAAAATACTCTGTATTTACATCACTGTGGTATGTTTTACTTTGTGAATAACTAACAGAAACATTTTCTATATCGTATATTTTTGGTTTATCTTTTCCTTTTCGTTCCTTTTTAACATTAGTAAAACTAACACTGGTTCGTCTGGTATAGTCTTGTGATATTTTCAACCTCTCATCCCTCTCTGCATCATCACTTATACTTTTCAATGATTTTTCCAGAGCAATATCAGGATTCAATGGATCATATTCAGGATCTTTGAATGTTTCGGATCTTGTATAATACATGGGAACATTTAATCCCCAGTTTTTCGGTGTGAATTTTCCAAGATTTACATTAGTTGCCAAATCATACTGCTTCACATCTTCATTTGATCGTTGTGAAACACCTTTTTCCAATGAACCGAAACCAATTGTACTCATTGATCCTGAAAAAGAAACATCTCCCAAATCGGCCAGATTGGCATTTACTGTAGCTGCTGCTGCCCAGCCTCCACGTTCATCAAAATCGGTTAAGCGCAATTCATTAACCCATACCTCGGCACATTGTGATACTCCGGAAGCATTCTCTACACCAATTACAATACTTCGAATATTAGCCATATTTGGATTTCCTTTTACTCCAACAATATTCTCTCCATCGTTCCCGGTATAGAGTTGGGTAATATCAAATCCGACATTATTTCTTGCCAGCTTAATATCTTCCCACACAGAAAATGCCATATCGAGTTCATTTTGAGAAGGCCAAATATCGGTATCAACAGTTGCTCCCCATGCAGTTGGTTTCAAAGGAATGCTATATTGGTAATAGTTATCCGAGAAATCGGATCCCATCCTGATTACTAAATTCAAATCACCGGTTTCTATCCCGTTCGAGGACTCCAAACCTTCGAGGTGAGAAAACATTTTCAAACGTTTATACCTACGTAAATCCAAGCTAACATTCTTAAATGTAGCTCTGGATTCTCCGTCCTGTAAATCGCAAACCCTAAATGCAAGCGCTTGCTCGTTTTGTTGCTGAACCTGTGTTTGATTAAACAATTTTTCCCTCTCAATTCCGGGAGGTATAACATAAGGTATTGGATACCTGCTTGAATTCTCCTCCAGGTTTACTGCCGACACCTCGAACTTTGTATTCAAACTATCTGCAATAGGCCTGTCAAAATCACTACCAAAAACTTTGTTATATCTTCTCCACTCGCCTCTAATAAATTCAAGGCGGGCCATACGTAAAACTGTCGGATCTTTAAATCCGGTCATAAACATTCTTATAAACCTGATTGATCTAAAGTCACTAATACCTCCTACAACATCATCAGGCTGAGAAAGTGGTATTTTAAACTGATACCATGTAACATCTCTTCGCTTACCATTTGCCAATAAAACATTACGAACCTTTTTATCTACAATATAACTTTCGCCAACATCCATATCAGGATGCAACTTAACTTTGTATTGAAAATAAGCCTCCGTTCTACTTAAACTTTGGTCTCTGTTAAGGTCTTCTACATCAGGTAAAGTTGTTGATGCTGTCGGATATGATTCAGGAGATTTTGTGGCAGGAACTGAATTTCCTTCTACTCCGTTATAATCTCTATATCTATCCAAAATCGATACTTCATCTCTATCATAGTCGCCTCCTCTGAAGTGATGAAAATCATCACTTGCAGGATCCGCTAATATTTTAGAATAAACTTCACCTGATACTTTAGAGTTGATATCATTTAAATAATTAGAATAAAAAACAGTTTCATCCTGGCTGTTCATTCCATTGTACCCAACATCCTGAGCAACTACAGCATTATCGTTATTATCAAAAGAATATATCAAAGACTGATTTCGTGGCACAAGTCCCCACTCTGTTTCTATCAAATCATTGGGGTCGCCATTTGCAGGAACTCCATTCTCGAAACTTTTTCTACCATCACGAAGAATATCTTCAGAAATCGACCCGATATTGAAATACAGGTCTCCCCCTTCATTATTAGGATCTTCACTGAAAGGATCCATCATCCAAACATGTATAAATTCAATGTTTGATTCCTCAAAGTTACTTGTATTTAAGGCTCTCGTTATTCCACCCCATCTGTCTTCAGGATTTGCAAGAGAACCATCATTATTCACATTATCCGAGTCGAAATTATACATCCCTCTTTCGGTAGGATTATAAGATAAATCAAACATTGGGATAATCGTAGGATTTCCAATCGGAACCTCCGTTTCAGGAAAAACTTCATTAATATAGACACGTCTAACACTATTATTAGACAATTGATCTGCATCCTTTTTTATATGGTCAGGAGTAAGAGTTGAATTACCATAAAACAACGGATCAATTATATACCAGGATAAGTTTGCTCTGTTCTTCCCGTATTCCAAACTGTTCTCCTGCTCCGACTCGGGGAACAAATTTGGAGTTGAAGCCATAGACCACTGGGTAACATTTTTAATATCCATGAAAATCTGAGTAGACTCAAAATCATCAATATAAGAAGTAGCTCCTCCGGTAACACTTATTCCACTTGGAGATCCCGGCATTAAATATGCAAACTCACCTTTAACAGTGATGTTTGATTTTACTTTTGGATCGGCAAAAGAAATTGCTCCTGCAACATCACTTAAAAACGGAACTTCATTGCTATATGTGGCACCAAGTCCTAAAATTGTATTATTAACAGGCTCTACACCGTATGACACCTTCTGAGTTAGCGGTTTTTCCCGAAGATTGAGAATATTAGCATCCATAACAAAGTTATCGCTAAATTTATGCTCAATATTCAACCCCATAAAGCGCCTGGTTTGCAAACTAAAGGCAGAGTTATTTTCGAGAGAAACAGAAACAGGAGCACCGGAAGATATCAGGTTTTCATTAATAATTTTAACTCTACCAAGCTGATAATCTACTGTATAATCCACTCCCTCTACTAAAGTTCGTCCTCCTGAGGTAACCTTTACAGAACCTCGTGGAACATTGATAGCTCCAAGGGGAATTCCTCCACCACCTTCTGACTTATATTTCCCCTTAAGCAAAAACTTATTTAAATGTGTTTGCTGCTGGGCTACAAACTTCGTGGAATCGTATAGTTCCTGAAAAACATATTTTTTTATTGCGGCATCATCTCCTGCTAACTTTTCTTTTAAATACTCTCCAAAGGGCTGTGCTGAAGGAAATATTATTTTTCCGTTCCTACTATCAACCGTAATACCATTTATAAAATCGAAATACCCGTCAGGCTGGGGATCCCTGTTTTTATTTAAATTATCGAGATTAAATATCCTCAACAAAATTTCATCTTTAACCGGCGAATCAGTCAAATAATTAAGTGGCACACCCTTTTCGTCGTATGCATACATAATATCCATTCTGAAATCTTCAGAAGAAACCTGATAAGCACCAATTGAGTAGATGTTTTTCATCATAAGATCCCAAATAGGCAGTCTTACGTCAGTAATTGTTGATTTCAAAAGCTTTACAACAATATTTTTAGGAGCTTCAACACCATCATTCGAAAATTCACCTACCTGATACGTTTTTCCATTATAGGTATATTGAAATGCAACTCCCAAAACTTCATCGGCATTTAAGGACTGATTCAACGAAATATATCCTAAACGAGAATCAAAAGTAAATTCGTTTTGCGTTAATTTCCTCGCATTTTCCAATACAACATAATCGGAGCCTTCTTTTAATCCTAAATTTGTCATGGATGCAGCTACCTGAGATATATCTCTAACTCCAGCCGGAAGGTTTGCAGGATCTATTGAATTGAATCCATTGTCAGGAAAAGAACCTTCAGGATTAACAGAAATGTTATCATTATAAGGATCCACTTCTCCCAAATCCATCATTCCTACGATGTTTCTGACATTTTCAGTTTCTGCCTTTCTATTCGTTGTCCAAACTTCAATCCTGGTTATATTGATACCACTATTTATAAATGGAATATCTTTTAATGCTGCATCGTAATTCTCGAAAAAGTACTGAGAAAAGAAATAGTGTTTATTCTCCTCATAGTTATCTATGTAAAACTCAAAATCATTAACTGTTGCACCTCCTTCGGAAGTTACAGTTTTTGTTTGTGATTTTTGTTCAGAAAAAACTCCTGTAACAGTAGTCTTTCCAAACTGCAATTTAGTTTTCACACCAAACAGACTTTGAGCCCCCTGTATAAGAGATGAGTTTACAGGTAAACTTACATTACCCATTTCTATCTTCTTAACAATATCATCATCATTTCCTGTAAACTCCAGCTTCATTTGATTCTGAAAGTTGAATGTTGCCTGAGTATCATAATTTGTCTGAAGGCGTAGTTTTTCCCCTATTTTACCAATAACACTCAACTGAATCCTCTGATCGAAATCAAAATTCAAGCTCGATCTGTTTTCCTCAGGTATTTGAGGATTTTCAATTTTCTGGTATAACATCCCCAAATCTAGAGATGCAAATCCCTGGGGTATAATTTCAATTGTATTTCCACCGAATACAGTTTCGAAAAATTTTGAGTTAACCGTAAATTGAGGAAGCAAGTTATCTGATCCTGATCCATCTTTACTTTTCTTAGGATCTAAAGCGTCAGATTTTTGTTTAAAATATTCCTTCATTGATTTGTTCAAAACATAATCGGAATATTCTTTTCTATTCATCAGATAGGGATGCGAAATATTATACTCTCCAATTTTATTGGTAAAAATATAATACGAACTTTTTGTATCGTACTCGATTTTTTCTTCTGAGTTCTTTGGATTGTCCAGATACAGACCTCCAACTTTTGAATGATTAAACGGAAAAATCAAACTATCGGTTTTCGTACTGTCCGTAACAGTCTGAGAAACCTCCTGACCAAATGAGCTTATTGATAATAACAATATTACCCCTAGTATAAAAAACCGGATATAAACTCTATTAACTGACTTATAGAATTGCATTAATAGATTGTGGGCTTGTATATTTTGAATTTGTTTCTTGATAATTAAGTAAGTTTTAAGCTTTGTAACTATAGAACTTTTAAAGCATTTTTTATAAGCTCTTCGACAGATAATCCCGGTTCATTTTTCAAGAATTTTTCAATTACTTTAACCGATTGCTTTCTTGCAAAACCTAACACTTCTAAAGCAGATAACGCCTCCTCTTTATTTGTATTGTGTTTTGGTAAAGAAATTTCAGAATCACCAATACTTATATCTACTTTATCTTTAAGATCTATAATTATTCGTTGTGCTGTTTTTGCTCCGATCCCCTTTACGCCTTTAAGAACATCAACATCCTCACTTAACAGGGTCTCCTGAACCTGTTCGGCTGTAAGTGTTGACAAGATAACTCGTGCTGTATTTACCCCTACTCCATTTACAGAAATCAACAAACGGAAAATCTCACGTTCTTCACGTTCGTAGAAACCGTATAAAATTTGTGCATCCTCACGAACTACAAGGTGTGTGTGGAGCTTCAAATTTTCAACATCGGGCAACTTCGAAAAAGTATTGAGCGAAATATTGATAAAATACCCAACACCATTGCAATCAACAACTGCATGTGTCGGTTGTTTTTCAACAAGTCTACCCTGAATATGTTCAATCATAATATCGGCATTTGAGTTATTTTGAGATATAAGAAACTCTAATCGCCAAATGTATAATTAATTCTTCAAGTGGCTTATGATTTATACTGTTTTTTAATGCCCTTAAACCTATTAACACATTGTATAAAAAAAGGTTCGTTGAATTTCTTCAACGAACCTTAAATATAATATTAAAATAGTTTTCTATTATTATCCTCTCACTTGAGCATCAACAACTGCTACACTAATCATATGTACAATTTCTTCAACACTTGAGTGAAGTTGAAGTATATGAACCGGTTTTTTTAGCCCCATCATAATAGGACCAACATTTACAGTATTGTTATCAACCTCTTTCAATAATTTGTATGAAATATTTGCCGAATCAAGATTAGGGAAGATAAGTACATTAGCACTTTCGTTTGCCAAATCAGAGAACGGGAAACGCTCTGCCATCATTTTCTTGTTAATGGCAAAATCTGACTGAATCTCACCGTCAACTGTTAATTCAGGATATTTAGAATTAATCATCTCCAATGATTCAGCCATTTTCCTTGCTGATGCTTTTTTAGATGATCCGAAGTTTGAATGCGACAACAATGCCACTTTTGGTACAAATCCGAAGTTACTTGCGAGTTTGCTTGTCATTTTCGCAATACTTGTAATTTCTTCCGATGTTGGATCATAGTTTATCGCTGTATCGGAGAAGAACAATGGTCCTTTAGTAGTCAATAACAGATTACAGGCAGCAACTTTACCAACTCCTTCCTCAGCGCCAATCACCTGTAAAACAGGGCGCAACACACTAGGATAACTTGTTGAATAACCGGAAATCATAACATCTGCCTCACCGTTTTTAACCATAAATGAAGCAAAGTAATCACGGCCTCTCACCAATTTACGAGCTTCATCTATAGTAACCCCTTTTCTCACTCTGTCAGTCCATAACTGTTGAGCAAACTCTTCTCTTTTTTCAGATCTGGAAATTTCTTTAGGATTAATTATTTGAGGATCAAAATCAAGACTTAATGATTCGATAATTGATTTAATTCGCTCTTTATCTCCTAATAATATTGGTTCAGCAAAGCCTTCTTCTTTAGCGATTTGTGCCGCCTTGATAATATTAATCTGCTCTCCTTCGGCAAAAACAACTTTTTTAGGAGCTGTTCTTGCTTTATTATTAATACGACGGATAACTTTATTACCCCAGCCCATTCTTTCAATAAGCTCTTCTTTGTATTTATCCCAATCAGCAATAGGCTTAGAGGCAATACCTTCTTCCATTGCAGCCTTGGCAATCGCAGGAGGAACAGAAGATATCAATCTTTGATCGAATGGTTTTGGAATAATATATTCCTTACCAAAAGTAATATTAGAAAGATTATAAGCTGCTGCTACCTGTTCAGGCACCGGTTCTTTTGCAAGTTCGGCCAAAGCGTGAACTGCAGCAATCTTCATTCCCTCACTTATCTTTTTAGCTCCAACATCGAGAGCTCCACGGAAAATAAATGGAAAACCTAATACATTATTAACCTGGTTTGGAGTATCTGAACGACCTGTACCCATAATAATATCACTACGGGTTTCAACAGCAAGATTATAATCAATCTCAGGAGTTGGGTTAGCCATTGCAAAAACGATAGGGTCTTTAGCCATAGTTTTCAACATCTCCGGACTAACAATATTACCCTGTGAAAGACCAATGAATACGTCAGCATCTACCATTCCTTCTGCCAGTGTGTATATATCTCTATCAGTTGCAAACTCGGCTTTTTGCTCTGTCAGATTACCTCTATCCTTACGAATGATACCTTTACTATCAGTCATAACAATATTTTCGGCCTTTGCTCCAAGCGATTTGTATAAACGAGTACAAGAAACAGCTGCTGCTCCTGCTCCGCTTACCATTATCTTAACCTCTTCTATTTTCTTACCTATAAGTTCACAAGCATTCAATAAAGCAGCTGCAGAAATTATCGCAGTACCGTGTTGATCATCGTGCATTACAGGAATATCCAACTCTTCTTTTAATCTTCTTTCTATTTCAAAAGCTTCAGGAGCTTTGATATCTTCGAGGTTAATCCCTCCAAAAGTTGGTGCTATATTTTTTACAGTTTCAATAAATGCATCAACATCATGAGTATCAACTTCAATGTCGAACACATCTATATCTGCAAAAATCTTAAACAAAAGCCCCTTTCCTTCCATAACCGGTTTTGAAGCCTCCGGTCCTATATCTCCTAAACCTAAAACCGCCGTACCATTAGAAATAACAGCTACAAGGTTCCCCTTTGCAGTATATTCGTTTACAGTTTCCGGATTATGGTGAATTTCCATACATGGCTCAGCAACACCAGGAGAGTATGCCAATGCTAAATCCCTCTGTGTACTGTGTCGTTTTGTCGGAACTACTTGGATTTTTCCCTTTCGTCCGGATGCGTGATATTCCAACGCATCTTCTCTCAATGATGCCATAACTTTTATTTATATATAGTTTATTTGTTTTATAAAATAAGTTGCCAATTGACAAAGCTAAAAAAAATAGCAGACAATAGTAAATTTATAAGCTACTCTCACGAGTAAGCTTCACCTATTTTTCTATTTCCTGAGCATCGACAACAGCTATAGTTGCCATATCTACAATTTCTCTAACCGAACTGGATAATTGAAGAACGTGTATTGGTTTTTTTAATCCCATAACAATCGGTCCTATTGCCTCCGATGATCCTATTTCCTGCATTGTTTTATAAGTGATATTTCCTGACGTTAAATCCGGAAATATTAATGTATTTACATCTTTATCTTGTAATTTGGAAAATGGATATCTTTCCATGCGTAAATCTTTATTCAATGCAAAATTAGCTTGCATTTCACCATCAATTAAAACATCAGCATGTTTGTCGTGAAGTTCAGAAATTGCTTTCTTTACTTTATTTGAAGATTCGCCCGGAGCAGAACCAAAGTTAGAGTAAGACAACATTGCCATAACAGGCGTTACTCCAAAGGCCCTAACCTTTTCGTTTGCCAATAATGAAATATCAACTAATTCTTCGGCTGTTGGTCGTATATTTATACTTGTATCAGCAAAGAAATAAGGTCCTTTTTTTGTTCTAAGCATGTACATACCAGCAATTTTGTTTACATCATCGCGTTTACCTACAACTTGTAAAGCAGGGCGAATAACATCGGCATATGGTGAGTTAACTCCCGAAATCATGGCATCAACATCTCCTGATTCAACCATTGCAGCTCCAAAGTAGTTTTTATCGTTCATTAATCGGTCTGCACCAATCATTGATATCCCACTTCGAGCACGTTTATTGAAAATCAACTCCGCATATTTAGCTTTTTGCTCTTTAACATCATCACAAGTATTATCGATAACTTCCAGATCAGAAATATCAATATTATTTTCTGTAGCCAAATTATGAATTCTAGTTTTCACTCCTACCAGAACAGGTGATGCAACACCTTCATCCTTAATAATTCTGGCTGCTTGCAATACATTCTTATTTAATGCATCACTAAATACAACACGTTTAGGGTTTGCCTTAGCTTTTGCTGTCATTCCTCGCATAATAGCATGGTCAGTTCCCATACGTTCAAGCAATTCCAACTTATACTCTTCCAGATCAGTAATTTGTCTTCGGGCAACACCTGTTTCCATAGCGGCTTTTGCTATCGCTACCGGAACAAACTCTATTAAACGAGGATCCATTGGTGTAGGAACAATATATTCTTTACCAAAAGACATATTTTCTTTATTGTATGCTTTCCTAACGATATCCGGCACCGGCTCTTTTGCCAAAGCGGCAATCGCATTTACAGCTGCCATCTTCATTTCCTCATTAATAGCAGTTGCTCTAACATCTAAAGCTCCTCTAAATATATATGGGAAACCAAGTACGTTATTAATCTGGTTAGGATAATCAGAACGACCGGTAGCCATAATAACATCTTCACGAGTTGCAATAGCTTCATCATATGAAATTTCCGGCACCGGGTTAGCCATTGCAAAAACAATAGGATCTTTAGCCATTGTTTTAAGCATATGTGGTTTCAAAACCCCTGCAGCCGAAAGACCTAAAAATACATCAGCACCCTTAATTCCCTCCTCGAGTGTTGAAATACCATTATCAACTGCAAACTCCTTGTTTACAACACTCAAATCCGTTCTATCAGTTGTAAGTACACCGTTAACATCACTCATTATAATGTTCTCTCTCTTAACTCCAAGTTGAATGTACATTCTTGTACAAGCACAAGCAGCTGCTCCAGCACCACTAACAAATAGCTTTATTTCTTTTATATCCTTTTCTACAAGCTCTAAAGCATTCAGTAAACCGGCTCCCGAAATAATAGCAGTACCATGTTGATCATCGTGCATTACCGGGATATCTAATTCTGCCTTCAGTCTGTTTTCTATTTCGAAACACTCAGGAGCCTTAATATCTTCTAAGTTAATCCCTCCAAATGTTGGAGAAATAGCTTTTACAGTTTTTATAAAATCATCAACGTTTGTTTGATCAACTTCAATATCAAAAACATCAATATCAGAGAATATTTTGAACAACAAACCTTTCCCTTCCATCACAGGCTTACCGGCCACAGCTCCAATATCTCCAAGCCCTAAAACAGCTGTTCCATTTGATATAACGGCAACTAAATTCCCCTTTGCCGTGTATTTATAAGCATCTTCAGGTTCTTTATTAATTTCCATACATGGGTCAGCTACACCCGGACTATATGCTAATGATAAATCTCTTTGTGTACGGTGATGCTTTGTAGGTACAACCTGAATCTTACCTGGTCTTCCATTTGCATGATAATCTAATGCATCTTGTTTTGTAAATTTAGCCATCTTGTCTAAACTATTTATTGGTTTATTGCTTTTGTATTTTGGTTTATAATCATGTAATCATAAATGAATACAAATGTATTTTGTTTTTCATATTACCAATGAAAAAAGCAACATGTCATTTATCATATTTGCAATTTTATCGTCACTTTTATCAGATATTAATATTTTTATCAAAAAAAATGGAGAAATTAGACAATTAACCTTCATCTGTTATCAACTGTCAAAAAATTGCAAATTTGTCCGTTTTTTGTATAGTACATTTTTCATTTTTTCTCTCTATAGAAATAAGCAGGGTTATTAATTACCGAAATTATTAATTAATAAAACATTCTTATTAAAGTGATTTCGACATGAGATATCCTGATTATAAAACAGATCAAACATCAGTTATTAAAAAGTTAACACTATGAATAAAACACTTTCATATATTGCCTTATTAGTAATAGCAATATTCTTCTCTACAAATGGGGAAGCATGTACCACTGCTGTAATTTCGGGTAAATACACAAAAGACGGGCGTCCTTTGTTATGGAAAAACAGAGATACAAACTCCCTTAAAAACTCATTAGGGTATTTCGAAGGAGGAAAATACTCATATTTAGGCTTAGTTAATTCGTCAGATACTAAAGGTAAGAATGTTTGGATGGGTATGAATAATGCCGGATTTGCAATAATGAACTCAGCTACTTACAATCTTTCTAAAGATTCAGGATCAGGTGGAGAAGGTGTAGCAATGCGAGAAGCTCTGGAAATTTGTGAAAGCCTTGAGGATTTCGAAAAATATCTTGACGATCAGGAAAAACCTTTTGGGTGGAGAGCAAACTTTGGAGTAATAGACGCATATGGTGGAGCAGCCTATTATGAAGTTGGACCTGATGGCTATGTAAAGTTTGATGCAAATGATCCAAAAACAGCTCCTTTCGGGTATATAATTAGAGCAAATTATTCATTTACAGGAGAACTTGCCAAAGGCAGTAGCGGATATATAAGGTATCACGCTGTAGATGAGGCTTTCTATCTAAAACAATCAACTGTAGGATTGGGGCCAAAAGATATAGAACAGGGAGTAACTAAGGATTTGTATAATTCACTTACAAAAAGAAATTTGTTTGAAATATATGCCGATGTACCTGAAAACAATCCAAGATATGAGGTGTTAAAGGATTATATTCCGAGAACTACATCTTCTTCCTCAACCGTAATTCAAGGAGTAATGAAAGGTGAAAATCCAAATCTTGCAACAATGTGGTCAAATGTTGGTTTCCCGCTTGCATCGGTTATGGTTCCTACCTGGATTGAATCAGCAGTTGAACTTCCATACGTAGTAAGATACAACAATACCATAAAAAATTCACCTGTATGTTATGCTGCACTTAAATTAAAAAATGAGAGAATATTAAATATCAGATGGGGTAAATTCGCTTCGAGATACTTAGATGTTAATGCACTGTTTAACAAAGACAATAGCGGAATTGCACAAATAATTAAAAAGCAGGAAGACGAGATATACAGCAGAGCAGAAAAATTACAGAGCCAATGGCGCAAAAACAACACAAGCAACAAGAAAGAAATAAAGGAATTCTACAAATGGGTAAACAATCTTGTGATTGATACGTACAATAATGAATTCGATATAGACCTTAATGAGAAAAACCTTGTGGCTCCGGTTTCTGATAAAGAAAATCAGAATTCAATGAAAGGTGTTAACTAATCCAAATACATATTATTTATGAAAATAGTTAGAAACATATCTATACTACTCATCACTTTATTTTCAATTTCATTTACGGCATGCACAAATTCGGTTGCAAGGGAAAACGATAAGGATAAAAAAATAAAAGTTGCCGTTTTTAACGGTAACGGAGCAGGAGCTGTAAGTGTTATTGAAACCATAGAAGCACTAAAAATAGATACAGGTATAAAACCACTGGAAATAAGTGCTGCAGAAATTCAACAAGGAAAACTAAGCGAAATTGATGTAATAATTTTCCCGGGAGGATCAGGAAGTAAAGAATTAAACAACCTTGGAAAAACAGGTAAAGAGAAGGTTAGAAAATTTATTTTAGAGGACGGTAAAGGAGTTGTAGGGATATGTGCAGGATCCTTCCTTTTAAGTTCTACCCCGGGATACCCAAGTTTACAATTGGGAAGCGTTAAAGTTATCGACAGAGCCCATTATGCAAGGGGTAAAGGATTAGTGGAATTTAAATTAAACGAAGAAGGTCTTAAAATTTTCCCTGAACTTAAGGACAAGCCACAATTTGCCCAATACTACGACGGACCGGTAATGGAGGCTGTTGAAAGCAATTCGAAGTTCACGGAACTCGGACAGTATGTAACTGACATCCATCCAAACAAAGGAGCTCCTGAAGGTGTTACACCGGGAAAAGTATTCATATACAAAGACACACCGGGCAAAGGAAAACTTTTTGCAGTTGCAGGACATCCCGAATCAACTCCCGGCGTAAGATGGATGATTCCGCGTATGGCCCGTTGGGTTGCAGGAGCAGAATTAGTATCATACAACGAAAAATGGGTGAGACCTGAGATCAACAATGAAGCAATTTTGTACGATTCAGAAATGAAAAAATACGAAAAACACACATGGTGGAACCTGTTTAGCGAAGATTCTAATGAGCAAATTGAAGCCTTGGACAAATTGCACAAAATAAGATCGAGACCGGCTGTGAGATGGACAGTAGGTTTATTAAGAGATAGCAACCCTGAAACAAGAATGCATGCTGCAAAAACTTTAATGGACAGAGAATATACTGATGCTTTTACCGATGTGAAATCTGCTTACGAAGTTGAAGAAAATTCAGATGTAAAGGAAGTGCTTAAAGAAGCGGTGGAGTTTTTAAGTACTTTTTAAAAAAAGCACCCTTTTGGTTACTTATACCAAATAAACAACAACTAACAACAAAGGTGGTCGCAAATTGCGACCACCTTTTATTCTTTATATAAATTTACACAACCCTATAGATGTCCTATCGGATCTGCATCTCCATCAGGATCACCGTTCACATAACCATCAGTTGACGGATGTCCGTTTGTCATCAGTAAAACACCACACATGTGAGGTGCTGCCATTGATGTACCACTCATAGTAGTATATCCTCCACGGTAATGTGTTGAATAAATACTTACACCGGGCATACAGTAATCAACAGGTGTTCCATAATTTGAAAAATATGCAAAATCATCATTAACATCCATTGCTGATATTGTCCAAATATTCGGTCCGTTAACTCTAGCCGGAGAATGATTAAGTGCATCATCACTTTCGTTTCCGGCAGCTAATGCGAAATAAATTCCATTTTGCGAGGCAGCATAAACGGCATCGTCAATCGGCGCATATACTCCACCACCTAAACTCATATTTGCAGCATCACCCGGACTTGCATTTGCGGCAACATAATCAATTCCTGCAATAATCCAGGAGTAATAACCACTTCCTCTTCTATCCAGAACTTTTACAGGAACAACTGTTGCTCCTGCTGCAACTCCTACTACTCCAATTTCGTTATCAATTGCCGCTACGGTACCCGCACAATGAGAACCATGACCATTATTATCATCAGCTGACCTGTCATTTGTAAATACAGCAGCTCTGTCTACATCAACATTTAAATCGGGGTGATCAAAATCTATCCCTGTATCAATAATCCAGGCAGTTTTCCCCGTACCATCACCATAACCAACTCTTGCTATCCCGTATGGTACTTCTTCTCCGGTTGGAGGCTCGGTTCCGGGCTTTTTCAGGGTGAACACCTTATCAGGAACAATATAAGCAACCTTATCATCTCCCTTTAACGCCTTTAACTCACCTTCATCTAATTTGGCGGAGAATCCACGTAGAGCTGAATTATAGGAATGTCCTATTGCTTCTCCGGATATATCGTATTTCGAAACTAATCCCTTAGCTTCAAATTCCATTGCCTCAACTCGCTGTGCGTAATTCAGGTTGGATACAGATTTTTTAACATCTGCTTTTAATACTACAACATACTGTCCGGGAACAACCTGACTTGTAGTTTCATCTAAACTAAGAGGTAATTCCTGTTCCTCTTTCTGACATGCTGAAAACATTAAGCCAACGACGGCCAATGCGAAAGAAATTCTTTTCATAATTAATTATTATTTTGTTGGTTAATAAATTGATTAACAAATGTAATACTTTATATATCTGAATACCAATAGATAAAACTTAACAATTTAAAAAAAACGAACATACCCTTTAAGCATTGTAATAGCGGCTAATTAAGTTAAGTTTGTAAAAATCAAATAGAAAAAAAACTTACAATCCCGTAATATTACCCTTTCAAGACATTAATTACATCAAATAGTTCGTACTACAATTATATATATTCTAAAAAAATTGATAATATTCGGCTTTAGAGACTAAGTTTTCCGCTTTAATTAAAAATGCTCAACTTGTTAATCGCTATTTAAATTTTCATTTAACCACAACACTTACTCTTTTAGCAACCATTCCTATTTTTATATACATTTTTATATAGTACATAACTCTTTTTCATGATGGTGACATTTTTTTTAAAAATATTCTCCGTATTCTTCTTTAAAAACCAAAACTTACACATCAAACCCTTCTATCGTTTGATTATTACACTTTATATCCTACAAGCCATATACAGGATAGCAAACTTACAATCACAAACAATACGGCCTTATAATGTATCTCTACAATAGTACACAACCACCCTAAAAGATAGCAAACCTGATATAAATCACAATAAGACCATATACCCATACAGGACTACTACCTTACTATAATTAACTACAAACACATATAGGAGTTACAATTTGAAACCTAAAAAACCTATTGCCTACACAAAAAGAAACAAATACTTTTGCCATGAAATAAAATTCAACCATGAATAAACAACAGTAAACTGAATACTTAATTCATATATATCAGTATAAAATTGGAAGCTCTATTAACACTTTATCAGATATAAAACTTTTACAAATAATTAAATCAAACAACAATTAATATTAATTAAAACAACAATGAAATGAGAAAATCATTACTTATTTTTCAAATGCTATTAGTACTTATCGGTACTAACGCAAATGCTCAAACCGAAGGCGAGGTGATAGTATATCCCCCGCTTATTCAAACTGATTGGGTTGATATCAGTATTGCACCTACTGATTTTAATCCATTCAATTATTATACTCCGGTAAATTACTCACCCGGATCAGTAGCCATGGCAATGGGTACTGTTATGAAGCACTGGGAGTGGCCTAAAACAGGGGTTGGTTCACACACATATACTGATTATGGAACAAATGCCACAGGTACTCATTCTGTTGATTTTAGTGGTGCATTTTACAACTATGATCTTCTAGCAGACAATTATTATGCGCCTAATGCCGGAACTACGCCTGCAACTGAAGCAGAACTTCAGGAAGTTGGAAAATTAATGTATCATTGTGCCGTTTCTGTGGATGCAAATTTTGAAGGTTGGAAAACAACTTCTAATATAAACCGTATTCCTGAGGCATTAGCTAACCACTTCCGTTATGGCTCTCATTACGAAGAGCCCCAAAGTTATACCGCCTTTTGGAGTACATTAGAAAGGAACATACAGAATGGACAACCTGTAATTTTAGCATTAGATGAGTATGGAAAAGGACAGGTAGCTGTAGTAGTTGATGGTTATAAACTTGAAAATGGAAAAGAATATTATCATATTGTAACTAATACTTTTGTTCCGGAAGCTTATTTAAATACTGGATGGTATGCGTTGACTGATGATCCCTACGTAACATCACGAGTTGGAGTTGTAGGAGCTGTACTGGATATTACTCCTGTTCCTGAAATATCAGAGATTGTTAAAAGTGAAGTAGAATCTGAATATATACTTAAGTGTAGATTAGCTGATTACGCATATTACAGTGTCTTCTATGTGGAACAACAGGTAAATGGCGGAGAATGGAGTTATATTGACTTTGGTCGCCAAATATGGTCCGGAGATATCGAAAACGGTGTAAATATAAGCATCCCTGAAGGTGGAGCTTACAACTTCAGAGTTTCTGCAAGTGGTGTTATGGGTGCTAAATCTGAAGAAAAATCAATTGTTGTAAAAGATAACATCATAGCTTTAGAATTCGATGGTGATGATTCGTTCTTCGTATATGATAATTCGAGTAACGATATGGACATATCTGATGAATGGACAATAGAAACCTGGGTTAATATAAAAAGTCACGTTGCGGGTACTTATCCTGTTATTTTAGACAGACAGACTGTATTCTCTTTATATGTAATCAGTGATACCGATGCTGATTATGCACTACGTTTTGCTTCACGTTCTTCAACAGGAGGAACAATTGCATATGTATCCAGTGAGCGTGGTTCCTTAAATATGAACTTCGGACAGTGGCACCATGTTGCTATTTCCCGTAGTCTGGGAATAACAAGTCTGTTTATTGACGGGCAGCTTGCAGATAGTTCAAACGAAACTGGTTTTGCACTAACTCCAACTACAAAAGCACTTAATATTGGGGCAAGATACTGGGGAGGATATCAAAGATACATGGAAGGAAAACTGGATGGTATAGCAATATCTAAAGAAGGAAAGTACACATCTAACTTCGCACCGGATATTACAGAAAATTACCCTATTGATGCAAATACAGTACTTGCACTGAACATAGATGAAGGTACAGGTATAGACCTGACAGATGAAACAAATAACTTCGCAATTGTTAAATTAAGAGTGCCATACAATAATCCTAATTGGGTATTTGAAAAACACCAGACATCTTTAGGAAAAACTCTCAGTGAGAAAAATATAGACCCACTCACAAACAGGCTTAAAATATTCCCAACTGTAGCAAGTGAGGTAATTAATATCGAATCAAGTATTGATGAAGATGCATTAATAAAAGTATACAATTATGTTGGCCAAACAGTTAAAGTATCGAATGTGGAGTTATCTAAAAACAATATTTCTACTATCGATATTAGCGAACTTTCCAATGGAATATACATTGTAAAAATAGAAAGTGCTAACTCTAATCTTACAGAAAGAATAATTGTAAGAAAATAGTTAGAGTAATTTATACCAATTACACATCAAAATGACATATAAAACCTTTGTCTTTTCAATTTTATCTTCTGTAAAAAATAGTTCCGTAGCCCTGCTATGCAACGATTTTTGTAAATCGTTAAAATCAAAAATACTTTGATTTTTACATGTCATTCTGAAACGTAATTGGTATTATTACATAACTAAAGAGTCCTTAGTAAAATCCTAAGGACTCTTTTTATACCAATTAAATTTCAGAATGCTCTGTTAGATTTGAAATATAATTTTTTTTTACAAGTTTCAAATTTATTGCATAGCAGGGCTATGGAAGAAATTTTAAAAGATGTAAAAATGGATTAGATGAAAAATATACGGTGCATTTTGATGTTTATTTGGTATTATTATGATTAAGAAATATTATTTCCGTATCATTATTCTTTTCGTAACAGAAAAATCAGAACTATTTACTTTTACAATATAAATTCCTTTAGTAAATGTATTAACTCCTACCCTGTAAGCTTTACCATCCTTTAAAATTGAATTACCTGCCTTAATTAACTGCCCCAGACTGTTATAAATATGGTAATTGAATTTCTCTCCAACCGCTTGATTTATTTTGATATTAAATTCATCATTAACAACAGTTGGGTAAATTGAAATTTCATTTTCGATCAATACACTTTCACTATCAAGCGTTTTTCTTAATGAGCCGATAAATGATTCAAACACCCAATTAGCCTGATTCGGACTTACTCTTAGTTTTACAGTACTAAAATTACCTGCCTCATCGGCAAGATCTGTTCCTATACCTTCATCCAGGTTAAGAGCTAAAACGGAATTTTCAGTAAGCGGATAGTTTTCCTGAATATTTGGAGTAAAACCAGAAATATATTTCCCTTCTGATGAAATTGCTATACCGTCTATTTTACCGTTGAAGTATCTTTCATAACCGCTCCAATACCTTGCTCCGACATTTAATGCGCCGGTAGTTGATGTAAGGTTAAAATCCTTATCAGTACTTGTTTCTACCAATTTACCATCAATAAACAAATAGGTCTTATTGCTTTTTCTTGATATAGCTACATGATGCCAATCACCATAATTCAATACAGCTAAGCTATTATCACTTCTCAACGAAGCAACTATACTTCCATATGAATTTCGCGCAGCGAAGCGCAGAGCGTAATCAGCCTGAGTATTATTATCATCAATTACGTACAATGAGAAAACTGTTTTTCTATCAAGCAGAACAGGATAGGTTCCTGAAGTATGGTTCGCAACATTAAACCATGTCTCTATGGTCCACTCATCAGAAACGTCCAAGTCGTTACTAGAATTATCATAAATAAAAAACGAATCATCGCCATCAAACTCCAATGCAACTATATCGTCTTTTACAAAAACAGACATTCCTTCTGAATATGCGTTGTAAAAATAACCACCATTAATTTTAGCTCTCACCCTATAATTATATGTTCCTGATTCAACTACTGAAATATTCAATTGAGTATCTAAAACTTCAGCTGCAATTACTTCCCAGTCTCCTCCATCCTTTTGTTGTTCAACAGAAAATGATTCCCAGTTAAGTTTATCTGCTACATGCCACTTCAGAGTGTATTGCTTTTCTACATCACCTCTAAGTATTTCTGTAATTTCAGGATTCGGTAATATATCGAATACAGCAGCTTCTACCAGATCGTATCCATCGCCTGTTCCATCCCATCCAAATTCGATATCATACCAGTCATTATATCGTCCATGCCACCCCCAGTTTAGGTGATACAGTCCTGTGGTTTCATCATAACCATCAACAACCAATGCATGTCCGGCACCGGTATTATCTACGTCTTTTATTGCAATTAAAACCGGCTTACCATCACGCAGGTTTTCCTTCATGCGGGTCCAAAAACTGTCCCATGTTCTGGTTTTATAATGCCCTGAAAATCTAAAGTAATTATTTAATGCATCCGGTTGACGGCTAACGTTAGAAGTGGATCCGTACGACTCGAAGTCCATATCTACAGAAACGGCACAATGATAAGCCAAATAACCTACTGCCCTGCGTTGTACATCTGTAGAAGGTTGATAATAATAATTATCGAGCATATTATCATAATCGTAAGTTTGAGAAGAGAAATCGACGGAATATGTTTTCTGCGAATCATTTTGGTTGTCCGTGTAGGTATGGGAACCTACTCCGGTTTTAGGCCACTCCCAGTAGTGAAGTACCTGTGCCATGGAAATTGCAACACAACCTGCAGAATAATGCCATGGTGTAAAGTAATTTAGAGGGAAAACTGCTACTGAATCGTCATCATAACAATTAACACCCCCCCAGTTATCTGTTAATAATGTGTCAATTGTACTATTTACAAGCTTTGTTGATAAAACAGAAGCCTGCACAACTTCCTCGGGTTTTACAACATTTTGAGCAACTGCTTCATTTGCTATTAATCCTAATAACAACAGAAGCGACAATAAGTTTTTCATTTGATTGGTTTTTAATTCATATTCGATTTTGCGGTTTACTTGGGGGTTGATAAAACATTTAATGTAAAGTACTATTACTGTATTTTCTGTTGTAAAAACAACGCTATACTCTATATGTGTTTAAATTATAACAATACAAATTGTCCGAAAAAAAAGCCTATAGGGAGAATTTGATTAAATCCCCCCTAAAAAGGGCTTTTTCTCTTCAATAATTACTAACACAAATAAAGTCCACTAATAGCTCAACTCAGAGTTTAGCTATTAGTAAATGTTATTCAATAATTATTTTTCTGTTCATTTTAAAGTTTCCTCCATCAATTTGAAGAATATATATTCCTGTATTAATAGAAGGTAATTGTAATGTCCATTTGTTCGATGAAATTTCACTGGAAGAATTCAACTCTAATTTCTTTCCATTTAAATCAAACAGATTGAATTTTATGGCTTTTGAATTCAGCAAATCATTTTCTGTTATAGATACTTTAATAAAATTGCTAACTACAACAGGGTTGGGATATACCGAGATTAACGATGCTATTAATTCTAAATCATCATTCGATAATTCGTTTTCCGTTTCTTCGAACTCCCAGTCTAACGACAAAGCATCATCTTTCAAGATAAAACTCAATTTTCGAGCTGAATCTTTGAATCTGACTCCATGTACATTTTGAAAAGTGAGATAGGTTATTGTATTAGCGTCTACATCAAAATGTTCTTTCTGCGAAGGAGTGAAGTCACTTGAATACCTGGCTATACTTGAAATTCTAAGCTGATCCAAATCCGCATTTAGCTTACCTGAATACCCACTGTGATAACGCTCACCAAAATTCAAAGCCTTATCGCTTTTTGATAAATTAAAACCACTATCAGTACTTTCGCTGCGAAGCGTTCCATTAACAAACATTTTTGTAAATGATCCTGAATGAGAAACGGCTATATGAATCCATTCATCAAATACTAATTCACTCGTTGAAACTTTAGCCCCACTATTAGCAGTAAAGTCAATTGAGTAAGATGTAGCAGTAACATCATTTACTTCAAAAGCAAATACATTTTCCTGATCGAGAATAACATCTTTATCGGAACAAGACTCATCCACTCTTATCCATGTTTCAAAAGTATAATCTCCGGTGAAGTCTAAGTCGCCATTTGTAGTTTGACGGGCAAAGGATTTTTGGTCTCCTCCCAAGCTTACATAACCGTTATATCCACCATTTACAGCAAATACTTCTATTTCAGACCATGAATCATCATAATAACTACCATTAGTCATGGCTTTTACTCTGAACTGATATACATTTCCTGTAGGGTTAACTATGGAGTAAAACTTGCCTGTGATACCATCAGAAACTAATTCCCATTCGCCACCGTCAACTCTTTGCTCAAGTGTATATTCATTATGATTTACAAATTCACTTGTAATCCAATTTACAGTAATATCACTTGTGCCATCTTCACTTTCAACAGATGAAATTTGAGGAACAGGATACATGTCTAACAATGCTCCTGTAATTCTATTATATCCCGGTGATGCATCAGTCCAATTTTCTATATCGTACCAGCCATTTTTTACATTCCAGTCATTATATGTTCCCCAATTTATGTGGTAAAGTCCATCAGACTCTCTATATCCATCAACAACAATAGCGTGTCCGTCTCCGGTTCTACTAGCCTCGATAGCTGTTTGAACAGGGTTTCCCGCTTTCAAATTATCCTTCATTTTTTCCCAGAAAAGAGCATACGAATCAGGGTATTCGTAATGACCGGAAAAACGGAAAAAATTTTCAGCAACAAATGGTACCTTGTTTACATTTGAAGTAGACCCATAATACTCAAAATTCATTTGCAATGCACTTGTTACGTGATAGACCAGTTTACCTACCGCTTCTTGTTGAATATCAGTAGATGCTTTATATTTATACTCATCAAGCATATTTGCATAATCATATTCAACAGAATCGAAAAATGCAGTATGTATTTTTGATGAAGCTTCACAATCTTTACAAGGTGTATAATTATCCTGATAAACATTGCTTCCTGTTCCGGTTTTAGGCCATTCGTAATAATTAAGAACTTGTGCCAATGAAATAGCAACACATCCGGGTGAACAATGGTTTGGAGTATAATAATTTAAAGGATACACAGAAACTCCGGTATCATCTACACATTTAACTCCACCCCATGTATCAGTCAACAAAGGCCCGTATTCTTGCGTTGTTTTGGCAATATTATTGTTGTTAGTTGTTGTAATTACCGTTTGTGCTAATAACTGACCATTTATCATCAGTATAAATGAAATAGCAATGGAATAATAATAATTTGCGTATCCTTTTGTCATAAAATATTTAAAAAAAAGGGATGCCCATATATACAGACACCCCCATTAAATCAAATAATCATATTATAATTCAATTATAGAGCAACACGAACTCCGCCACCTTGCACTAAAACTTCTCCTCCATCAGCTTCGTTTTTAGTAACAATCTTTGTTGCAGGATTTCCTTCAGCATCAGTATAATCTACAGTTTCGAATTCCTCTTCGAAGTTAAACATCAATGATGTCTCTGCTGTAACAGAATAAAGCTCTGCATTAACATCATCATAATTAAGGTCTTCGATACGGAATTTCTCAGCAACAGCACGCACTCCATCAATTTTTCCAACAAATGAATTACCAACACCTCCGTATCCAACATATCCATTTGCAGAAGCGTCATCCGCAGCTATAGTATTCATTGCTTGAGCGTCATAATAGTCATTATAAGCTTTAACAACCCACCATCCATCAGCATCTACAACATGTGTAGTACCATCGTCTTCGTATTCCCATTCGGTTACATAGAAAGTTTCATTAACTCCATCTACATAAAGTTTTATTGTAGTTCCATCACAAATTGCTGCAACATGCTGCCATACATTAGTTTTAATAGCACCGGGTCTAACATTTATGTATGTACTGTTACCATCGTCATCCTTTACTGTAAAATAAATTCTATCACGACTATACATTGTAAAAGACCACTGGTTCCATCTTCTGGCAACCTCCTGGTTTTTCACTACTTCAGGTGTATTTATCCATGCTTCCACTGTCCATTCAGTAGCTCCATTCATTCTGGCAAGAGCTTCATTATTAGCAATCTTAATTCTTTGATCACTTCCATCGGCATTAACTGTTTGCTCATAAGCATATTCAGAATATACTGATTCTACTTCAATAACTTCAGGATCATCTGAGTCCTTATCACAAGATGTAAATACTGTAGCTGTAGCAATTGCAACTACTGATAAAATGTTTCTAAAATTTTTCATTTTTATATTTATTTATAATTAGTATTGGATTAGCCTTTATGTAATTTTTTTACCGAGTGGCTAATATGTTTATTCAAATTTATTTCCAACCTCCAATTGAGTAATCTTCACCAGGAACTCCTTCAGTACCACCAAATGTATAGAATGGAAGTCCAAGTAACTGTAGCTGTTGTGCAGGAAATGGGAAGTGCAATAAAGTTCCTTGTTGCAATAGATCATTTCTTCTCATATCAAAGAAATTTACTCCCACACCTAACAACACTAATTCTATATTTCTTTCGTACCAAATAGCTTCTTTTACCACTTGTTCTTCAACTGCAACCTCTGGCAATTCCCCCCGCGTAACTCTTGTTCCGGCATTGACAATATCAGCAGCTCCTGCAATATCTCCGTTTCTTAATTTAGCTTCAGCAATAAACAGATCGTTTTCTGCCTTTCGGAACTCTGTTATTGCTTCACCAGGTCCATAATCACTGACAGCAATATTATCCAAACGCTTATATCTGTAAGACGACCATCTGTAATATCCTCTCTCCGGCTTATCATTTTTATCATCATACGAAAAATCTGTCAGCAATCTTGCATCATCTGATGTTGCTAAACCATTGTTAGGCAATTCTGATATATCTCCCGATTCAGGAAATGTTGCAGGCATATTAGGATCCATCATATTGATTATCCTCATATCTATTTTACCCCAACCATCTCGAACAGTATTATTAATATACTGAGATCTCCATGATCCCCAATTACCATCACTAATAGGAGCTAAATCCTGCTGAATACCTTTCTCTGCATGCATTAATACTTTCGCCCAATCAGTAGCATCGTCTTGCGCCTTATTACGAGGACCATAAACTAATAGACGAGCAATAAAAGAATTAGCAAGTTCTCCCAATTCTACATTGCTATAATTAGCCCCGGGGATCCAAACTTCCGGCAATACAAATTGATTAGATTCACAAATTGCAACTACCTCTTCTAACTGAGAGACACCAATGTTTAGCATTTCCTGATATGATACAAACTCCAAATTATCAAAATCTTCTTTTGTACGTACTGGAAATGATTTATCAAACATCAAACCTAAATATCCATTCGATATACCCTGAACAAATTTCGCAAATGCTCTTACCATCTGCGTTTCTTCTCCATTTTTACCTATTTCCACTCCACCTTCGATCGCAGTCAAAACATCAACTGCCGAGGTAGCAACAGAAGCTACATTCTTGTAATAAGACTCGGTAAGTTCACGACGAGAATAAGTTGGTGTATTATTATAAGCTACTCGTGGTTCCATTCCCAAATCATAAGCACCATGGTTTGCCCATGAAGTAGTACCATTATCTGACAAATACCATAATACATGACCTGGAGTTTCAGTACGCTTATCCAGTGCCCAATAATTATCATGTAGAGCACCAAACCATGTTTTAAATAAACCCCCAGTTAAAGCTTTAACAGCATCACCATCACCTAACACTAAATCTGTATCGGGATTATTCATATTATCAATATCCATATCCATACATGATGTAAAAGATAAAGATGTGATAATTGCTACTATTATATATTTTAATTTCATATCCTATATATTAAAATTGTAAACCTAATGAGAATGATAAAGTTCTAAAGTTGGGATATGTGTAATTATCATAAGCAACTCCACTAACTAATACTTCTGGATCATAACCGCTATATTTTGAAAATGTAAGCAGATTCTTTCCAATTATTCCCAGGTTAATCCCTGACACATATTTCCCTAATGAGCCTAATTGTTTCTTATTAAGATTATAACTTAATGACGCTTCAGCAAACCTGATATAACTGGCATCTTCAATCCAATATTCATTAATTTGACCTCCATTATAGAAACCGTTGTAGTACGACACTGACTTCATGTCAGCGGCATCTTTCCCAACCTGATCCATAATTGGATTACGGTTATCTCTAACCATGTTTTGAGCAGTTTTATTATAAATATCACCACCTTGCTTCATTTTCCAAAGCATATAAAAAGTAAAACTCTTGTATGATAATGTTGATGTCAACCCCATGTTGAAATCCGGATTCATGTCTCCAATAATTTCAAGCGCATTTGAACCACTCTCATCTTTTAAGAATATTGGAGCTTCAGCCATGGTACCTTCTGTTCCGGCTTTTACAACATAACCATCTACGTTAACAACAAAATCTGCAATCGTTGTTCCTTCAGGTAATTGTTTTTGCATTTCATCAAGATTGCGAACAAACTTATTTCCATACATAATACCAAAACTTTCACCTTCTCTAATAAAAAATGCATCTTGTGGTCCTGTTTGAAACTCACTAACCTCTAGTTCAGTTATTTGAGACCGAGTTCTGTCGAATGTTAAACCTAAATCCCAATTCCAATTATCATCCTTTACAACATTAACATTAACCATAGCCTCAAAGGTATTTGTTAGCAATGATGCTGCATTTTGCCACTGAGTTGAATAACCTCCTTTGTGTGCCAATAATGGCACTTCAATAAACTGATCTGAAGTATTAGTTTGTGAATAAGTAAACTCACCCGTAACCCTATCTAAAAAAGCAATATCCAATCCTAATTCTATTTCCTTCGAGTTTGATGGTTTAAGATCTTTGTTTCCTTGATGTGATTTCAAATACTGACCTGAAATCCTTGTATAGGTTTCGTATTGATATGAAAACCCTGGTCTCTGACCAGCAGTTCCAATAGCAGCTCTAAATTTCAATTCCTGAACACCAGGGATTTCTATATCCTGAGAAACACGATAAGCCCCCGAAACTCTATAGTAATAATTTGTGCGGTTATTAACCCCAAACAATGAAGATTTATCTCGACGAACAAGTCCATCAAATATGTATCTATCCTTTACTACAAACGATGCAATCGCAAATAAGTTCTCTGCTCTATCTATGTAAGTTCTTTCACTAAAAGTTAAATCATCGTCACCTATTACTGAAAAAGATGGGTAATCTGAAAGTTCAAAATTCTTCCCTCCTACTGTACCTGATTGATAGAAATTATCTTCTGCTAAATAACTCAACTTACCATTAAAATCAATTACTCCAAAAGATTTATTAAAGCTGGCAGTAGCTCTAAAATTTTGATTCAGACGTTCACGATAGTAATTTGTAATTGCCCCCTGAGATTCTACATATTCACCTTCACTAACAGCTGTATATGTTCCTTTTGGTGTAACTGCAGTACCATTATAATCTTCTGATTCTACTGAATAACTAGCCTTAACACTCATCCAATCAAACACAGCCCAGTTAATATCATAACTCCCCATAAAGCGGGTCTTTTTTGCTACATTAGATTTGTTATACAAATCGTATAATGGGTTTCTTACTTTATCATTCCAGTTATTTGGTATAAAATTGTAAGGCTCTCCATTTGCATTATCATAAAACAAATCTACATCCGGATCCATCATTACAGCACTTGCAAATGCAGAGGTACCACCACCCGGATAATCGTTGTTTGTCATTATGTAATTATTACTGGCAGAAATTTTTAACTTATCATTTATAGCATGATCTAAGTTTAATCTAAAACTTTGACGACCATAACCTCCGGTTTCTTTCAATACACCTTGATTCGCATTATTCTCAAAGGAAATAAATAAGTTTGTTTGATTAACACGGTTAGCAACACCAATATAGTTTGTATAACTCAAACCATTATTGAACAATGCGTCCTGAACATCATTATAAACTCTAAATGGCTGTGACTGTATCCCATTTGGAGCAAGCCTTAAACTCTTTCTAATACCCGGATCCCATCCTGTAACATATCCATCAGGATACACAACTCCTTTATATTTTGTATAAGTATCAACCGACTCCCAATCTGAAGCAAGTAAATATGGATGATATTGCGCAACATCAATTTTCTTAGCTACTTGTTGTACACCAACCTCGTTTCTAATTGTAACAGAAGTTTCACCACTATTAAGTTTGGAGCCACGTTTCGATGTAATAACTACCACACCATTACCTGCTCTTGAACCATACAATGCAGAAGCAGCTGCTCCTTTTACAACCTCCATTGATTCAACGTCATCAACGTTAATATCTGCTAATGACCCCTGCATAATAACACCATCAACCAATATCATTGGTGCCTGGCTTCCTGTAAGAGATGTTGCTCCCCTAAGTGTCATAGTTGTAGAAGCGCCTGGAGAACCTGAACCAGAAGCTACAGTAACACCGGCAACTTTACCTTGCAATGACGAAGATACAGAAGATTGGGGTACATGTTTAATTGCTTCAGAATTAACTTTTGCTACAGAAACCGACATTTTCTTTTTAGATGTACCTGATGCAACACCGGCAACAATTATTTCATCAAGTACATTGCTAGATGGATCCAAATCAACATTATAGTTATTTGAAACTCCAACTACAACTTCCTTATCGCCATAACCCATAAAAGAGAAAACCAATGTTTCTCCTTCTGAAACTTCAATTTGATAATTTCCGTCAAAATCAGAAGAAGTACCTATTGCAGAACCTTTAACTACAACGTTTACTCCGGGAAGAGTTACTCCGGTTTCATCTCTAACTGTACCACTAACAACTTTTTCCTGTTGTTGTGACGAAGCCGAAGCTTCGCGGATCATTATATCTTTTCCCTGGATAGTATACTCTAAATTTGTATTTGAGAAAGCCGTTGATAAAACTTTTTCTACACTTGAATTAGTAAGATTTAGATCTACTCTCTTGTTGAGTTCTTTTAAATTACTACTGTAAAAGAAATCGAAATTTGTTTGAGCTTCGATTAACTTAAACAGTTCCTTAATGGTTAATTCTTCCTGAACTGTAATTCTTGCTTCCTGAGCATATTGCCCAGTAACTACATTTTCAGAATGAGATGAATATCCTGAAAATATTCCCATCAGTAAAAATGAGAGAAACAGTCCTTTCCAGGTAATTCGTTCGGTTAAACATTTATTCATAATTGATCATTAGTTAGGTATTAAAATTCAAGCTTTTGCCTGATTAGTCTTTATACAGTTTAATTGTATCTTTTCTTATTTTGTAATCTACACCCTCAGTGTATTTAAGCATTTGCAACACATGTAACAGTTTCTTATCCTTGCTGAGAGTACCGTTGAACTGAATATCTTTCAATTCGTCATCAACAATAAATTCAACATCGTACCAACGGCTTAATTTTGTTGCTAATTGTTCAAGAGTTTCATTTCTGAAAATCATTCTTCCGGAAGTCCATGCTACTACATCCTGTACATCTGCCTGATGAACCTCAATTTTATAATCGTCAAGTAAAATCCTTGCCTGTTCACTCGGTTCTATAAGTCTTTTTCCTCCATTTGGTGTTGTAACCTGAATTGATCCCTCTACAAGAGTGGTTGAGTAATAATTTGGAGATGAATAGGTAGAAACATTAAATTCAGTACCTAATACTTCAATATCCATTCTCTTTGTCTTAACTACGAAAGGTCTGTTTTTGTCTTTAGCCACATCAAAATAAGCTTCACCATCGAGGCTGACATTTCTATATTTTGAATCTGAGATATTAAATGCTAACTGACTGGCCGAATTAAGCTCAACATTAGTACCATCTTCCAATGCTACCTCATACCTCTGACCTTTAGGCACTAACACAGTATACATATCTCTTTTATCTGCCTTAAAGTCATCCGCTTTTCTAACTTCTAGCTCTTCTCTGCTTACAGAAACAAACAACCCGTTTGACGTTATCCAACTCGTCCCTTTAACACCATCTACTGAATAATATTTACCATCATTGGTTCTGATTTGAATCTTTTCGGGATTATACTGCTCTGCCAATAAATGATCTTCGAAAATATTAGTAGAACTTTGATAATTATAAACCAAGGTTGCAATTGCAACAGGTAACAAAATAGCAGCTGCATATTTCAGCACAGAATTCAAACTAAACACCTTCTTTTCTGTCTTCTGTGAGGCATAATTCTCCAACAACTTAACATAGGAACTATCAATAAATGTATCAGACTTTTTCTCAATATGTCCTTCCACGTCCAGAGCAAGAAGCTTTTTCAATATTTTTTGAGCTTCGCTGTAAACCTTTTTATCTTCTAAACTCGCTTCATTGATTATTTCATCCCAATTCATCAGCGAGTCGGTATTCCCTCCGACAATCCATTGAATGAAATCATCGTTTTGAAGCAGTTTATCTATAGTTAAGTTTTTATGCATAAAGTTTCTGACCATTTGTCATTTATATATTAAGATTAGAAAAAGATAAAATGTACTATTAGCTAAATGTTAAAATTTTGTTAAAGAAATTTTTAAGCCTGATTTCCAGCGATATGCCACATAAAATCATTTGCTTTTTTATGAGCGAAGAGTACAATACACCTATATACAGTAAAAAATTCAGTAAAACTCTAAGGGATCACATCCTGGGTAAAAGTTTCACCGGACCGGAAGTATAATGAAGAAATTTATCGGCTTTTTTTTATCAATAAGAATAGTAACTGAAGCACTTCATCTCCGAGCTTTCTCATTTTGGTAATAGCATTTGAAAGGATATTACGGACTGTCTGATATTCTATACCCAACAGATCTGCAATTTCGGTACTTCTAAAACTATGGAAATATTTCAGGTAGACAAGTTCACGTTCACGCGGGCTTAATTTATCTATCAGGTCTTTTAGCTGATTATAAACCTTTTCATCAATTTTACTACTCTTAATGTCATACTCCAATTCATCAATTAACGGGAAATCATCTCTTTTGAGTATTTTACTATTCAGAATCTGATTTCGAAGTGATTTTATTAAGTAGCCACGAACACTTTTTACCTTAGACAGGTTTTTTCTAGAGTTTAGAACATTCAAAAACATCGTTTGTATACAATCTTCTACAGACGATTTATCAGACACAAACCTCAAACCAAATGAATACAGAAGCTGGTAATTTCCACGATAAATCCCATGAAAAGCTTCCATGTCATTATCCAGGAATCTCTGCCATAAAAGTTCCTGATTACTCACTCTTTCATTTCTCCTTCCTACTTCCATTTAACAAACAAAACTCTTATTTTTTTAGAAATTTACTCCATTACAAAACCTTTATTGCCTGATATTACATTATTTGCAATAATAATGAAATAAACTTCAAATATGAAATACTTAATATAAGATATTTATCATATAAAAAAACCTCCACATAATTAATCGTGAAGGTTTTTCGTCGTTTTGATTATATGAGCCATGATAAATATACCCGGCTATCTTTGGTTCTATTTTAGTCCCAGCAATTTGTCAATTCCGCGCACCGCCATATATCCATCAGCAATGGCTGAAATAGCATCAGCTGTACTGTTTACAGAATCTCCTCCGGCAAAGATCTTGTCGATCGAAGTTTGACGAAGATCGTTTACTACTATCCTGTTTCTGTCGACCTCCAGTTTATTAAGATATTCTTCCGGCATCCAGGAGTAATCAGCAGTTTGTCCGATTGCACCAATTACAGTATCTACTTCCATCACAGCTTCGCTGCCTTCAATCGGTATTGGACGTGGTCGACCGCCTCCTTCGGCTTTCATCTCGGCCATTAGATATTCGATACCTGTAACCTTTCCGCTTTCGTCCTTTATTATTTTGGTTGGAATAGCCTGTGGTATAATGTCGATGCCTTCATCTTCAGCTCCCTCAATTTCTTCCCAATCGGCCGGCATATCCTCTACCCTACGACGATAAAGAATTGTAACATCATCGGTATAACGTTTCGAAACTCTGGCTCCATCAATGGCAACATTTCCTCCACCGATAACAACAACTTTCTTTTTCACGTCGTAATCATCGCCACGGTTAATTATATTCAGATAATCAACAGCAGAAATAACACCTTTGGCATCTTCGTTTTCTATACCGATATCCCATGCTTTTTGGAAACCAATACCTACAAATACAGCATCACTTTCATTATAAATTTCCTCGAAAGAAATGTCTTTTCCAACTTTAGTATTGTACTTGAATTTTACTCCAATCATCTCCATATACTCAGCCTGACGATCGATTCCTTCCAGTGGCAACCTGTACTTTGGAATACCATACATTGTCATACCCCCCGATTTTGCCTGTGCCTCGTATATAGTAACATCGTAACCTCGCAAAGCCAGGTAATAACCGGCCGTCATACCTGATGGCCCGGCTCCGACAATACCAACTTTTTTTCCGTTTGCCTCTCTGATTTCAGGGTTTACTATTTCCTTAATTTTCTCCGCAGTAGGCGCAATTTCAGTGGCATAGCGTTTAAGCCAACGAATGGCAACTGCCTCTCCTCTGACTTCCAGAGCACAAACCGTTTCACACTGACGGGTACAAACCTTACCACAGGTTTCAGGTAGTGGATTATTATCGTAAATAATTTTCAGTGCATCATCATCATTGCCAGTAGCAATTGCATTTATATACTCCGGAATGTGCATATGATCGGGACAAACTTCCGTACAAAGTCCACACGAAATACATCGCTGAGCTTCGGCTCTGGCTTCTTCTTCAGAATACCCCAGTACGACCTCAGCAAAAGATTTCACGCGCTCCATTCCATCCATTTCCCGCATTGGAACACGATTATACATAGACAGAGAAGTTGTTGTATCACTTGTAAACGAAAGATTGTCTTTCCCTTCAGGGTTATCTACTCCAGGCACCCAAAGAAAATCTTCTTCTTTATCCGAAATGAAAATATAATCCTTGGTAAGGTTCAACGAACCCGTAGGACAAACTTCTACACAGAGTGCACACCAACAACAGCGACCGTTGTCAATTCGCGGACGCAATCCGCTGTCTCCCTTTTTTCCATCGATTCCTTCCAGAGAAATCATATCGATAGCTTCGTTCTGACAAATTGTAGAACAGTTACCACAACCAATACATGCATCAAGGTCGTTGTGATGCAAACCACGATACCTATCGGCAGTTTCTTTTCCTAACTGCTCCTGTTTAAACGTATGAGGATTCTTCCCCAATTGTTTTATTGCTTCTAACGGACTTAGTAGTCCTTTTAAATCGAAAAAACTCATGTTTCTAGATTTTTAGAGGCCAGACACCAGATGTTAGACTTCAGACAATAGATCCCAGACAGTATTGTCTAACATCAAATGTCATAAGCCTAATATCTAATAACTAGCTAAATTTTGTAATCATTGTATTGAGCATTTTTTCAATTTCAATGATATTTATTTCCATTGCTTTTAAATCATCTTCAGATATAAATTCTAAAGTATCTGCTACTATTAAATGACTTTCCAGTTCAAAACATGAACCTTGAGCTATACTCAAAAATTTGGCAAAGTCTTTATCTGTATTTCTTCCTGCTCCCTCAGCAATATTTGCTGAGATAGATGAGCATGCACGTTTTATTTGAGATGTTAAGGCATAATTCTCTTCAACAGGCAACTTAGAAGCTAGCTTATAAACAGGTTTAACCAATTTTACAGCCTTTTGCCAAACTTTTAGTTTTCTAAAATTATGCATTGTCTATTAATTTTTCACAGTTAATAATAGTCTAAGTACTCTGTACTAAGTACTACTTTTAACGTTCGATCTCCGGCGGACAAACTCCCAACGAATTCAGAATAAACGAAACATCGGCTATATTCTGACCTACTAATATTTTTTCCAAAACAGTAACACCATGCGTGTATGCTGCTCCTTTTACATGTACTCTTCTAGGCTTATCACTTCCATCACTCGTAACGTGAAAACCTATTTCGCCACGAACACTTTCGGTTCTTACCCAGGCTTGTCCGGCTGGAACTGTCCATTTCATCGGGTTAATAATCTTGTTGTAATATTCTCCTTCCGGCATTTGCTCCAATGCCTGACGAATAATACTTATAGATTGTATAGCCTCCTGCTGACGTACTAAGGCTCTTGCCCAAATATCTCCGCCTTCGGCTGTTGGAACCTCAAAATTCAATTTATCGTAAACTTCATAAGGCTCATCTATTCTAACATCCGACTTAATTCCTGTACCTCTTAACGGTGCTCCTACAACTCCCCATTCAATGGCTTTGTCTTTTGGAATAATTCCTACTCCCTGAGCTCTCTTTTGGAAAATACCGTTATTGAACATCAAATTATCGTATTCTCCCAGACGTTTTTCAAGATAATCCATAGTCTTAAGAGCTTTCTCTTTCCAACCTTTCGGCAAATCTCTACGAACTCCACCGGGCCAAATGTACATGTGATAAATTCTACCTCCGGTTAGCTCTTCAAACAAATCAAGAATGTAGTTTCTATCTCCAACGCTCCACTGTCCAAGGGTATAAAGTCCTGCAGAACCCGACTGACCCGCATACCAAAGCATGAACGATTGCAAACGGGCAAGTTCCATCATAATTACCCTGATGTACTTTGCTCTTTCCGGAACTTCTCTTCCCTCTAATTCTTCCACTGCTCTTGCATAGGTAAGTTCCATCGGATCCGGCTCCGGCACACAAAAACGACATAGGATTGTAAATGTCTGCAGCCAGTTTCTTCGTTCAATGAGCTTCTCAAATGCTCTGTGAAGGTATCCTACATGAGTTGAAGCACTGACAATAGTATCGCCTTTAACCTTGAGTTTAACCATCATATTCCCTGTAATCCCAGGGTGCTGAGGGCCTATGTATAATGTTGTTTCTTTTTCTTTAATCATTTCTATAGTTGTTTGGTGTTTCTCGTCATCTCGAGCGAAACAGAGTGTAGTCGAGAGATCTCATGTCAATTAGCAAAACTTTCATGATATTGACTTCGTCGAATTATCATTTCCTCGACCGCGCTCGGAAACCTTTAGGTTCAGCGGAGCTAATGACGGCTTAAACAGTTCAACATTACTTTAATCTCTCGAATACTTTTTAGCAAAATCGGGAATCACTTCTCCACTACGTTCACAAACCTCACCACGAACATCTTTTGCATCTTCGCGTCCAGGTTGTTGGAAGAAAGTTTCTCCTGCATATTCATTTGTGTCAAAATCTCTGCGCATCGGAGGCATTTCGTCCCAGTCTTCAAGAATAAATTCGTGATCTCCAATTAATCCCGGGAATTCAATACCGTACATTTCGCGCATCTCACGTTCATATGTATTAGCCTGATCCCAAATACCATCAATATTTTCCATCACCGGAGCTTCCCTGTCAATCCTTGTCTTTACGAAAAGAGTTATTTTTAATTCAGGGTTATAAATTGTGTAAACAAGCTCAAAATCACCATCTTCTATCCAGTCGATACAAGTCACATGAGCCAGATGAATATATCCGTGCTGAACTTTTGCAAATAATAAAATTGAAGAAACCTCATCTTTTTTTGCAAAAACCTCAACTCTTCGTTCACGAATTACTTTCCCTTCTACCTTGAAAGCTTCCTGAACCGCGTTTAATATGTTATTTTCTGCTATCATTCTTTAAACATTATACTACCAGTTATAATCCGGCATTCTCCAATTTTTAATTATCTTTTTCTGATTAGCTCGATACCACTCAATATTTTCCTGATATTTTGTTCCGTTATCAGCTTCTCCTTTTTGAATTTTCTTTTGTAATTCCTCGAAACCTGCTAAAATAGCCTCGGGACGTGGCATACAGCCGTTTATGTAGATATCTACAGGTATGTATTGAGCCAAACTGTTAATAGTGTTATAGCTATCAAAATACATCCCTCCGTTTATGGTACACGAACCGAAACCAATTACGTACTTTGGATCCTGCATTTGCTCATAAACCCTGATAACTCTCTTCAAAGTTTTAGTTGAAAGATATCCTGTAATCAATAAAACATCAGCCTGACGAGGTGTTGCAGCTCCGCGAATTCCTAAGCGTTCGGCATCGTAACGCGATGTCAGGGTTGCAGGAAGCTCAATCGCTCCACAACCTGTACCGTAAGCCAACATAAAAATTGAATGCTTACGAATGAAATTCTTTATATAATCAACGACTCCTTGTGTTTCTTTGTCGTTTGCTTCTATCATTTCCATTTTATTATTGTTTGAGGTTTGGAGTTTGTTGTTTGAAGTTCTTCAACATCGAACCTCGAACAACAAACATCAAACAGTTTAATATATCGCCCAAATAACTCCTATCACTCCAAAAATTAATGGCCATTTATAAAACCATCTTATTGCCTGTTCGGTTCTGTATCGCGGATTAATCCATCCGTAAAAAACAGGAACCATATATAATACAAATGTCTTCAGCAATAATTCAGGAATACTATGTGCTCCCCCCATGAATACATCAACATAAAGTACAAGTTTGATAAATGCGAAGATTGAACCTCCGCTCATCATCATCCCCAAGTATTTACCTCCAAATTCTGATGCCGGCCCTGATGCAATCTCAGCAGGCGCGCCAACGATATCGAAAGGAGAATAACGGAACATTCCCAAACTGGCCATTAAAGCTGCTATGAACGCAAAAGGATTTGAAAACATCATCCAGGTACCTGTTTCCTCCTGTATCTGCATGAAGCCTGTGATACTTGTAGTTTGATATTGAATCATCAATGCAACCAAGGCCAAAACAAAAGGAATTTCAAAACCCGTCATTAAGCTCAATCCACGGGTAACACCTATTGCAGAGTTTGGATTCCCTGTCTCCCCTGCTCCAAGAGCCATTCCTAAAGAACCAAATGTCATCATGTAAATAAGGAAAATTAAATCGCCCTTGAATGTTAAGTTTTCTATTGAAAATCCGGGTAATAACATCCCTCCATGAACAATTGGAATAAACATTAACACAGAAACAGCGGCTGTGATAATCCATACAGGACCTAAGTGCGACATTAATCCATGATGGATATTTGTCGTTTTAAATTCAAGCTTCATCAAATCAATGAAATTCTGATATATAGGCGGTCCTACCCTATTCTGAACCCGTGCAGTAAGTTTTCGGACAATACCACCGTACAGCATCCCTACTGTAAATGCCATGATAGTGGTAACTATCGCTGCTAGTATTGTTAATAATATATCGTTCATATATGTTTTGTTTGAAGTTTGGGGTTTGTTGTTTGGAGTTGAACATCAAACCCCAAACTTCAAACCTCAAACAGAAATTATTTATTCAAAATTAATAGCAACAGAGCCAGGAAACTCACAACATAAATTGCATAAGTTTGACCGTTACCCGTATATATTTTCCTTACAAAGTTTGCCAATGAACCCAGTGCACATCCCAGTTCCACCCAAAATTTACCCATATCACCTTTATACATTCCTGAAAATGCACGTTCAAAAGGTTTAAAGAAATCCTGTTGGTAATTCATATTCTCATGCTCCCAGGGAATTTCTCCGGAAGTTGATATATCTTTTGTAGATACTTGTCGTGTTTTTTTGTAGCCTTTCAATGTGATGAAAACAACAGCCAATACAAACACTATTCCAATGATTGTGCTAATGCTTTCCAGATGAACCTCATTGCCCCAAACATTTTGAAGCACACTCATATTCCAATTCACATCTACATATCCTAAATATGCCATTCCACTAGCTAAAGGTTCGAAAACAATTCCGGGAAAAGTACCTGCCACAATTAAGAAAATCGATAAAACTACCATCGGAGCCACCATAGTAATTGGTGCTTCCTTCACATTCTTAACGTTATCTTCTTCCTGCCCTAAAAACAACCCGAATAATATTCTATAACTATATAAAAATGCAGCCGTACTCGAAAAGAAAATAAGTACTACCAGGAAATAGCTGTTTGAAGTGATCAATGATTCATACAACATCCATTTACCAACAAAGCCACCTACAGGTGGTACACCTGCCAAAGCAATTATAGCTACCAAAGTTGCAAAAAACGTATATGGCATTTTCTTTATCAGACCGGATATCTTAGTCATATCGGTAGTTCCTACCTGGCGTTCCACCGCACCAACAGCCATAAACAAAACAGCTTTTATTGCGGCATGCATTACTGCCATAAACAGTCCGGCCATCACACCCAGTTTTGTACCGGAAGCAAGACCAATTGTTATATATCCTAACTGACCTACCGAAGAATAAGCAAGCAACCTTTTGGCATCTTGCTGTATAAGTGCATAAAGCGTAGCAACTACTGCTGTGATTCCTCCCAGCCACATTATTATTTGTTGAAGAACTATTGCCGACAATACAAATTCAACATCAAGCATCAGTGCCGAAAATACTATGGAAATACCTAAAACTCCCATTTTTGATAAAGCTCCTGAGAACAATGCAGTAAAAGACATTGGCGACTCTGAATATGCACCGGGTGCCCAAACATGCAATGGCATTGTAGCAGCTTTTACTGAGAATCCTATCAACAATAAAATTGGTATTAAAATATTTTCTGCTCCGAGAGCTCCCAATTCTATAGCTTCACTGATGTTGGTTGTACCTACTCTGGCATTTATCAGCACTATTGCTGTTAACATTGCGTAGGCTCCAACAGCACTAAATATTATATACTTTATTCCTATTTTACTCGTTTCCTGGCGTCCTTTATATATTACCAATAAATAAGACGACCATGTCATTATCTCCCAAAAAATAAACAGAGAAATGAAATCGCTACTTAAAACTATTCCCATCATTGAAGCCACACTCAACATGAAGTTAGAATTGAAATACCCCAGATGCGGCATTCCTTTCATATAACTTATTGAGTAAAGAGAAATCAATGTTGCAAGAACCAAAACTATTACTGCAAATATGTATCCAAAATCGCTCAACTGCCATTCGAGATCAAAACTTCCTAAATTGAAATTGACAGCATCCGGTTTCCCCGATAAGAAAAACAGAAGAGTAGCTGATAAAATTGCAACAAAGGAAACTACAGAACTTGCCTGCGGTGTAATCTTCTTTGCGAAGAAGCTTAAAGCCGCTCCTGCAAATAATATGGTTAATATTAAAACTATCACATTCATATTTATTTTGTTTGAGGTTTGTGGTTTGGGGTTTGAGGTTTTTACTTCAAACATCGAACACCAAACTCCAAACATTAATTCATGTTTTCACCTAATACGTTCTTTATGTATATCGATTTATCCATCAAAGTATCCGAAGCATTTTTTAGGAAACCTAATATAATATCAGGGTAAAGACCAACAACTATAATTGTAACAGCCAATACCGACATGGATGCAAATGCCTGTACAGTTGGTTTTATAACTTCAACACCCTCTTTTCTTTTATCAAAATACAACTTGTTAAGCACTCTGAAATAATAAACAATCTCAACAACACTAATAAGAAGAATGATTACAATAAGCATAATCATCTCTTTTTCGGCTGCAGCAGTAAGAACCCACAGTTTTGCCCAGAAACCGGCAAAAGGCGGAAGTCCTACAATTGCGAAAGCACCTAATGCAAAAAAGAAAGAAACTATTGGCAATTGTTTTGCAATTCCCTTTAAAGCGTTTATTTCTTTTCCGGGAGTATCATAAACCAGATAAGATCCCGACATGAAAAGTAGTCCCTTTATAACTGCATGATTAAACATTAAGAATAAAGCTCCAACTACTGCTGTTTGAGTTCCTATTCCAAATGCTACCAGCACAAACCCCATTTGACCAATACTAGAGTAAGCCAACATTCTTTTCAGGTTTGTTTGGCGCAATGCCGATAATTCGGCAATAACCATTGTTACAAATCCTGCGTAGATTAAAAATTCGGAAGCTACGTCCAGATCAAAAATTGTGAATATTACTCTGATCAAAGCATAAACTCCGGCTTTTACAACAATCGCAGCAAAAGCAGCTCCGATTGGTCCTGGTGCCTGAGAATAGGCATCCGGGGCCCATCCGTTAAGAGGGAAAATTTCTGCTTCAATTCCGAAACCAACAGCAAAAAGAGTGAAAATCAAAGTTTTCATCCCAATCGACACATCAACCATACGTACAGAAATTTCTGCCATATTCAGTGTTCCTACCTGTGTGTAAAGAATTATTATTCCAAGTAAAATAAATGCTGATGCAAAACTTCCGATTAATAAATATTTAAATGCCGCTTCGGCCCCATCGCGGTTTCTATAAAGAGCAGTTAATGAATAAGCCGAAATTGCAACAATCTCCAGGAATACAAACAGGTTAAAAATATCGCCGGTAAGCACCATTCCCAGTGCTCCGGTTACCATCATCATCTGCAGTGTTTGATATTTTAATGAAATAGCTGTGTCAACTTTTTTGAAATTAAAGCTGTATGCCCAAATTATCAATCCCATAAAAGAGATTAATGTTGCCAACAGTCCGCTAAACTTTGAAAAAACAAGGTTGATTCCCCATGGTGCTTTCCAGCCGGCAAGTGTTTCAGTTATGAAACCTACAGACTGAACTTCTATCATCAGATTAACCGAAACAAAAGCGAGATAAGAAAGAACTATTCCCGGAATTATTCTGGCTGCCTGACGGTTTATCTTTCCAATCAGCGGAATCAAAAATGCCGCCAGTAAAGGAAATGCTATATAATGTACAGGTGTTATTACCATTTTAAAGATTTTATTTGGTCAATACGTGCTGTGTTATGGTGTTTGTAGAGTCTGATTACCAGCGAAAGTGCAACTGCTGTAACGGCAAAACCGATTACGATAGCAGTAAGAACCAATGCCTGAGGAACAGGATCAACCATTTTATTGGCTTTGTCGATTGCCGCCGGCGAAAATATCGGAGCTGTTCCGTTATGAACATAACCAATAGCCACAAACAAAAGGTGCAAGCCCGAATCAACAATAGAAAGTCCGATAACTATTTTTGTCAGATTCTTTTTCATTAATACAGCATACAATCCGATAAGTACCAAAACTATTGCGGAACCGTAAATACTGTAGGTAAGTATATCTTGATATATTGTTTCCATTACCTCTGTTCAGGTTTAATTTTTAATAATGTATCCAGAACTCCAATCAACTCGGCAGCAACTTTTAAACCTACAGCTATGTAAATTACCGGAATAACTCCACCACTGATAAGTTGATTTACTTCTCCATTTGGCAAGAAGTTTTCCAGAAAAGTCCCTCCGGAAAATAACCCCCAAAAACCAAGAGTTACAAAAGTGATACCTGCCAAACTCTCAACCCAGGCCAACTTTCCGTGACTAACTTTGAAATCTCTGTAAGAAATCATCATCAACAGAAAACCGGTGGCAATAATTGCTCCTCCCTGGAAACCTCCACCGGGAGTAAGATGCCCGTGAATGAAAACATAGATTCCCAACAGAACCACCATCGGATAGAGAAGTTTTGCTCCTGAATTGATAAGCGGACTTGCCGAAAGTTGAATTCTATCTGCTTCACCTTCTTCTTTTCTGCGGAAAAGAATACTTCCCAATCCGGTAACTGCTAAAAATAAAACTGTCACCTCTCCAAGAGTATCAAAGCCACGATAATTTACCACTATTGCGGTAATTACATTTGCTACCTTTGTCTTTGGAACTGTGTTATTAAGGTAGTATCCACTTACAGTACTTTCTGCTGCAGGATCTCCAATTCTATTTGCACCAAAAGGTATTTCGGCAAATGCTCCGATCAAAAAATACCCGATTATTGCCAATAACCCTATTACTAAATACTTTCTCATAATTCTTCTTCAACGGGGTTAGAGTTATCCTGATCTATTTTATTCAACGGTTTGTCTTCTTCATATCTGGAAGTATTCCTGATAGTAATAATGAAAACTATAGTTGTTAGTGCAATACCTATTGCAGCCTCCGTTAGAGCCACATCGGGAGCTTGAAGTATGTAAAAGAATATCGACAAGATCAAGCTGATTACTCCCGTTGCAAGAACTGCGTAGAGTAAATCTTTTTGATAAACAGCATATATTGCAGCAGCAATAAGAACCACAACCATTGCTATTAAGAAAATTGAATTTAATATCATGCCTGATTCTCTTTTTCGATTGATAATTCTGCTTCTTCCAATGCATCAGCTTCACCTTTCGTATAAGGTTTCTGCTTTAATTTGTGCGCAGCACGTGCAATTGCATGTGAACTAAGTGGATTGGCTATCGTTAAAAACACGATCATAATGATAATTTTCACCATCCAATCGGGTTGTAAAAAACCAACTCCCAACATAAAAGCCATAGCCCCCAAAGTACTTGCCTTAGTTCCGGCTTGTAAGCGTGTATATACATCAGGCATTCTATATAATCCCAGAGCTCCCAAGAAAAGGAATACTGCTCCAAGTAATAATAAAATGTATCCGATAATTTTTAATATTTCCATATCTCATTTATTATCGTCATTTCGACTAAGCGATAGCGCCTGCCTGACGGTAGGCAGGGAGAAATCTGTTTAATGTTTCTGCAAACAGGTACGAGATCTCTCGACTTCGCTCGAGATGACATTGTTTTTTTTTACAAAGCTCTCTCTAAATACCTTGCTACTACTATGATTCCTATGAAACCAAGTACAGCATATATCAGAGCTACATCGATATAAATATATCTTTCAAATAAAAAAGCCAAAAGCACAAATACTGATGTAATACTAATAGACATATTGTCTAATGCTACGGCTCTGTCTGCAGCACTCGGTCCTTTTATAAACCTTATTAAGCCAAGTATCAAACCAGCCAATATCAGCACTAATACTATTGTTAATATTCCCTCGTCCATACCAATTAATCTTTATAAATTTTTAATAAGATTTTTTCGAAAGGCTCAGCTATTGCTTTATAAGCTTCTTCAGGACTTTGTGCTTCGACATCGATCCAGTGGATGTAGAAATTGTCATCTTTCAAATCTACTGTCAACGTCCCCGGCGTAAGGGTGATACTATTTGCAAGTATCAATTTTGCGGTGTCGTTTTTCAGATTTGTTTTAAATTCTACAATCCCGGGATTAATAGGTAAGCTCGGTGATATTACTCTTTTGGCCATTGAGAAATTTGATTTCACCAAGGCAATTATGAATACAAAGAAATACTGTACTACATAGATGATCTTTGGTGATAATATTATTCCCAATCCACAACAAGAGAAAAATCCACTTGAAAAAACTGCAATAATTAAGCTGACGAAAAGACCTGTCATTAACTCTGTCGGTTCTACAGAAGTTGTAAAAGCCATCCACACAATCATAACAATTATGAAGGTGTAAATTAACTTTCCGATAGATGTCTTGTTGTCGCTCATTTAAATGTACTTTTTACACTTTATTCAGAAATTCTCATTTTTTAATGAACTATTCTCAGCTATTGCTTATATAATTCATTCGAGCAAGGTAAAAGTTCGATTTTAATTATAAATTGACAATTAACGCAATGAAACATGATTGTACGCATGAAATAACATTACAAAACAACATACCTAAAACATACTGTGATTACAATATGTATTATTTACATCCACAACCATTACTAATTGAATATTTTTACATGAAAAATCACTGCAACAATGTAAAATTGTAAGCATAAAATGATTATTTAATAATTCAAAGAGATATCTCCGACTTTTTTCAAGAATAAAGTGAGGTTTCCAACAAAATATTAACGGTGTACTTAGGACGTCGTTTACTATTTTAACTTTCATTAACTACGCCTTAAAATGTGTATTAAAGTTTCTTATGTAATAATAAATTTTATGCGCCTTTTCCGGCTCTCCGCTTATAGTTTTGCTTGCTGTGATTATTCACAATAGTTCTGCAGGGTCTTTTTTATCAAAAAGCCGCCACAGAACTTTGTTCACTAATCACAGCAAGCAAAAGCTACCACTACTATCCGGGGCGTTTATATTTCGGTGCTCTGTTCATCTAACTAATAAAGGTTTATACTTATTATAAATATTTTTTATGTGAACTTCAGTAATTTAAATTCTGAAGAGAATACAAGATTACAATCAAATGTTTCGATGAATGATATAAGTATTAATTACAATTAAATATATATCGCTCTTAGCTTTACTAAGAGCGATTTTTCATTCTAAAAGTCGTAAATTTATATTGTAAAATATCACAAGGACTTAAATGTTTAGATCTTCTTTTTT